>DALYHZ010000217.1:0-4412 GCA_031970635.1 Methylococcaceae bacterium
GCCAAAAATCCCCCGCATTATGTACAACAGGAATAACTGGATAACCTGATTTATGCGCGAGCATCGCGCCGCCTGCGTTAAAAGGTAAAACTTCGCGCGCGCCTGCGCGTGTGCCTTCTGGGAAGACAAGAACATTCAATCCTTCCTGTAAACACGCTGTACCTGTTTCAACTAGTTTTTTTAATGCGCCACGTTGATTACTTCGATCAATGACAATTGATTTAAGTAAGATTAACGCCCAACCCCATAACGGGAAATACAACAATTCTTTTTTTAAAACTGTCGTTTGAATAGGCAAGAAAATACGCAATGCCAATGTTTCCCATGCTGATTGATGATTACTCAAAAAAATGACGGCTTTATCTTTAGGGATATTTTCTAAGCCTTCCACGTCATAATTTAACCCGCAAAAAACGCGCGCCATTTCGACTACAAGCCAACACCAAAAAGTTGCGATTTTGTAGCGCACAGTAAAAGGTGTCCAAAAAAGTGCAAATAAAACGATCCCGATAACTGTTGCGGTAGAAAAAATACCGATGAAAAGCAACGTCGAACCCAGATAATTTTTGGAGCGGTTATAGATTGATGAGGTAGTTTGCTGTGTCATATAAATTTTCAAAAATTAAAAGTGAAGTTAAAAGTTGAGGATTTTCTTGCAACGTTTTTGCGCCATTGCCTGTTTTTACCAAAATTGGAATTGCACCACCCGCGTTTGCCGCTTGAATATCTCGCAATGAATCGCCAATAAAGAAAATACTTTTCAAATCAACGTCATAATCAGAGGCAAATTGTTTGAGCAATCCCGCTTTCGGTTTTCGGCATTCACACGAATCATTGCCTTGATGTGGACAAAAATAAATGGCTTCAATTCTGCCACCGACTTTTTCTGTTTCGGCACACATTTTATGGTGAATTTCAATCAATGTTTGTTCGTCAAACAACCCACGCGCAAGTCCTGATTGATTGGTAATCACCACGACTTGGAATCCATTTTGATTTAATAAAGCAATTGCTTCTAAACTTTTTTCTAGTGGCAACCATTCGGCAGGCGATTTGATAAATTCTTCAGAATCGTGATTGATAACGCCATCACGGTCGAGTAAGAGATATTTTTTCATGAATTAAAATTGATACGAAAAACGCAACATTAACTCGCGTGATTCAGCGGGAAGTGGCGGATGTGCGCCATTGTATTGTTGCGCATATTGGTAACGGGAATTAAACACATCGTACAACCCTAAACCTATTTCCGCCCCTTTGATTGGCATATTTTGATAACGAAAATAAGCGTTATAAATCCAATCTGGTTTGTAATGCTTTAATTCACTGCCACTGTAGCCAAAACGGTCACTGAAAAAAATCAGATTATGATTAAACGATAAATCAGACGTAATGTTAAATGTGTGATTGAATGTCACCTTATGAGTTGGAAACCCTAAATTGAGTCGTGGGTAAAGTTGAATGCCGTCTTGATTAGTCACTTGATAATAACTAGGGGCTGTATTTCTTGCTGACGCATAAAACGAATAATTCCAATCAAAATGCCCAAGTTTCGTATTTTTATATTTGAGAGTTGTCTCAACACCGTAAGTTTCAATTCCTTTTGTATTTTTATAAAAATCATCAAAATTCTCATCAAAGGAATAAGTCAAAATATCTTCGATTTGCGTGTAAAAAGCATTAGTCACCACTTCTAAATTTTTAGCAATTAGATAACCTAACTCAACTTCATAACTGTAAGTTTTTTCAGATGCAGGTGGAGCGATATGCCTACCAAAGATATTGTTTTGGTTATATTCCAAATTCATTTGATAATTGCCACCTGTTGGCGCATGAAAAGCGTGGGTATAAAGTAATTTATAATGGAAATCGTCAATTTGTTTTGTTAATGCCAGACGTGGCGCGAGATTTGCCCCGAATAAATTGTATTCGTCAAAACGTAATCCTAATAAAACATCAACAAACTTGGTTTTATAAACGCCTTCTGCATACGCGGTGTAATCCATAAAAGTAGGAAGAGAGCCTTTAAAGTCGGAGACGATGTGAGAATAATTGTCCATTTTGTAACTATTTCCGACGGCTAAATAACTGCCAGCATCACTCATCCATGTTGCGTTTGCATCAAATTCATAATGGTCAACAATAACTTTTTCTTGTAACGCCGTTGCTGTTTTACCGTCTTCATAATGTCTTCGGCGTTCCCAAGGACTTTGACGACTAAAGTTAAATTCTGAATTGATTTTAAAATTCGGACTAAAACTATGTTCAAAGTCTAAATCAGCCGCGTAAGTATTAAACGCATTAGAGGTAAATTCATTCTTTGCTTCCATCCAGTCAGCATAACCATCATGACTTTCAACGTTATATTTGTTCACAAGAAAACGTAAGTTGAAATCTTTATATTTCAAATCCAAATTACCGTAGAGTGAATCGAGTTGACTATTCCCAGCCATATCAAAACTGTTTTGATGCGCATCGGTGTAAATTCGGTCACTGCGTTGGGATTCATTCGTTTTGCCTGAAAAACTGATTTCTAACTCATCAAAAATTTTTCCCGCCGCAACGCTAACATTTTTTCGAGCTTCACCACGTTCAAAACGTCCGTAATTGGTAGTGACGGCAAGTCCATTTGCCTGTTTGGCATTTTTAGTGATGATATTGATGATGCCCATTTCAGCAAAATTACCGTTCATAATTGAACTTGAACCGCGAATAATTTCAATATGGTCGATTTGTTCAAGTGGAAATTGTCCACCAAAAGGCGTTGTACCAAAACGGCGTTCAGTGAGCATAATGCCATCGACAAATACGGACATTTTTCCGTCGTCGGCTTGAATGCCACGAACACCAATACCAAGCGTATTATTGATCCCAACTCCGAAGGTAAAGCCTGGTACTCGTTGCAAAAGGTCAACTAAATCGCGTGCGCCACTGTTTAAAATATCTTCGCTATTCAATAATGTCACCACATTTGCCGCTTCATTTGTACAACTGGCTTGTTGCGAAGCACTCAATACAATTGGCAAGTCCATCAATTCTTCGAGTGGCACATCAATGGCATCAACTTGTGCGATGTCTTTGCATACTAAATTTGTTTCTGCTTTTGCCATCTTATAAAACGCCACAACCGCCAAAAAACACAATGCAAATCGAGTTATATTTCTCATTCGACATCCTCTTGGTAGTTATGGCGTAAGTGCAAATAGAATGTATCAGGCTTGCAATTTTGAAATATCCGCACAAGTTAAAAATTGTTCCGACAAAAAATTCAACAACGCTAAACGATTAGCGCGAAGTTCTAAATCATCACAATTCACCATCACACCATCAAAAAACGCATCAACAGGTTGTTTCAATTCTGCTAGACGATTGAGCGTCGCTTGATAATCACGTTTTTCAAGTAGCGGTTTGATGTCATTAGCTGATTTTTGCGCCAGTTCAAGCAATTCAATTTCAACAGATTCGACCAATTTGCCAACGGTTTGTGCGGCGGGAGATTCTGATTTTTTCAAAATGTTCAAAATCCGTTTATTTGCCGCCGCTAAACTTTCTGCTTCAGGTAGTTGTCTAAACGTTTTTACGGCTTGCAAACGTTGCATGAAATCTAATGGTTCAGCGGGATTTACGGCTAAAACAGCTTCAAATTCATCGGCTGTGAAACCTTTGTCTAAGCAATAGCCTTTTAGACGTTCAAAAATGAAATTTATTATCAAATTAGCCGTATGTAAACGACCTTCAGGTTTGAAATCTATTTGTATTCCAATAGCTGGACCTGTTGCTTTTGCTTTCTCTTTTTCTACATTGAAAATAGCGAATCTGCTTTGTTCGCAGGCAAAATCAATTAAATCCAAAAGATTCAGATTCAAATCATGCTCAATCAAAATCCGTAACACACCGAGTGCGGCACGACGCAGTGCATACGGGTCTTTATCGCCAGTTGGAATTAAACCTGCACTGAAAATCCCTGCTAACGTGTCGATTTTTTCAGCTAGAGCGACAACACAACCCACATCCGTTTCGGGAATCGCGCCACCAGCTTGTTTGGGCAAATAATGTTCTTCAATGGCTTGTGCGACGATGGGATTTTCGCCATCTGCCAGCGCGTAATAGCGTCCCATGATGCCTTGCAAATTGCCAAATTCGCCGACCATTTCCGTCATTAAATCGTTTTTGGCTAAAAAGGCGGCGCGTTTTGAAAGCTCAACATCGGTGTTAATTTTTGGTGCAATGTATTCAGCGAGTTTGATTAAACGCTGAACTTTTTGCGCGACCGTTCCCAACTTTTCTTGGAATACGATGGTTTCTAAACGTGGTGCAAAATCGGCGAGTGAATAACGGCGGTCTTGTTTCCAGAAAAATTCTGCATCTGATAAACGCGGCGTAACCACTCGTTCGTTGCCATTTTGAATAGA
>DALYHZ010000218.1:0-4329 GCA_031970635.1 Methylococcaceae bacterium
GACTTGGATGTAACAATTTGGTTAAAAAAATGGCCATCGCTAGCAACATCACAATTAACGCTAATCGACCTAATGAATCACTGTGTTCAGAAATTTTCGATGCACTGGTGGCATGAATTAAAAACATCGCTGGCACAATGACAAAGCGTAACCACACCAATTGTGAACGTAGTAATACCACCGTGCTTTTTTGCCATTGAAAATGACGTCGTGCAATGCCGTCTAAAGCAAACATTGTGTAGAAAAACTGCAAAATAAATCCCGAAAGCGAGGCTCTTTGTAAACCTGTACCGATGGCTTGATTAAAATCGACCGTACTGCTGTGCGTTAAAAAACTTCCCATCAAATATATTGAAATGGGAATAGGCAATGTGAATAACACGCGATAAGCCAGTATTTTTAATGTGTAAATAAAATGGTCAGAATGGATACTTTCGCTGATTTGTAAATGGTGTTGCACCCAATTTTTCAACCGAATTAACCACAAAAATAACGCTAGGCTGGTCAACGCTAAAAGTGTGTTGTGCGCCAACACCTCTTTGGTTTCGCTCAATAATGCTAACCAATTTGACGGTGAAAATAGCCAACGCAATGAATGATAAAGTCCGACGACTGCATCTAAATTGATAGGTTCAGAACTTTGAACCCACAATAAACGTTCATCTAAATATGCGGCGAATTTAGTAGCTTGCGCTAACATTTGTTGACGAGAAAAATCAAAATCACCCAAGGTGCGTAGATACGTCGTATCGGCTAAGGCGAGTTTGTTTAGCAATTCTTTTTGACTATTCAAAAGCACACGCAATTCTGCTTGAATCATCATACGTTTTTCAAAAGGCAATGCCGTATCGACTTGCATTGTCATCATCTGTTTTAACGCATCGTCTAAATTTGACAACGATTTTTGTTTTTCTTCGACTCTTAATTGTTCCAAACTGGTTAACGCCGTTTCATTTTGTAACGTGCGTGACGCGGCGGCAATTTCATTTTGTGTGGCTAAACTGTGGCGTTGTTCTCGTAAAACTTTGCCTAATGCCGGACTTAATCCAGCCAAACTGATTTTTTTATCGGCACTTTTAAATTCATTTTCAATGTCAGCATTCTGCGCTTCGACTTGTGTTTTTTGTTCACTGATTTGCTCAATTTTTGCCGTTATAATTTGCAAATCACGGCTGTATTGAATATTTTCTCGTGTACGTTGTTGAATAAGTGGATGTTTGTCGGCGATGTCTTTTTCCGTTTGACTGATGGCATCCTCCATTTTTTTTGCTTCTTGTTGGCGTAAATCAAATACTGCACTTTCAATACTTGTCACAATGGGATTCAGTGCATTTTTTTGAATATCAAGCAGTTCTAAC
The DNA here is from genome assembly GCA_031970635.1 of Methylococcaceae bacterium. Taxonomy (GTDB): domain Bacteria; phylum Pseudomonadota; class Gammaproteobacteria; order Methylococcales; family Methylomonadaceae; genus UBA10906. The sequence continues at coordinate 1,359 of DALYHZ010000218.1, forward strand.
ATGCTTTTCAATAATTCTAATCTTGCGGGTTGACTGCTGGCTTCAACTTCAAGCATTTTAAGTTCGGCAGTATGCGCTTCAATAAACGTTTTGTAATACAGTTGCCGCGCTTCATGTTCTAATTTGAAATCACTTGGCGCAGTGGGTAAAGCCAATTTTTTTTCAATCTCTTCGATGGCTTGTTGTGCGGCGATGGTTTCCTCATGAATTAACATCGGGCGATTATTCTGCACGTTTAATTCGGCTTCTAATTTCTCGATTTGTTCATCGAGTTGCGTCACTTTTCCTTTTTCTAAAATTAACCGTTGTTCTAATTCTTCAATGGGAATTTGACGAAAATCCTCGCTAGGTGCTTTGCTAAGTTTGGCAAGCGTTTGTTCAATTTCTTTTTGTAACAGCTTATTTTTATTGGGGGCTTGATGAATGGCGGCGGTAAAAATGGCAATTTGATTTTTAAATTGCGCGGCATTGGTTAAATTATCTTGAGCGGATTGGTAAAGTTTTAAAATTACCGTTTTGTCATTGCTTTCTAAACCTTGCCGTGCGTCGAGTGCATCCATTTTGCTTTGCAAAAATTCTGCGGTCACGGTGGTATTGGTTTCTGATTTTGTCAGCGCAACGCTGCCAGCACTACACACATTTAGCCAAACTATCAAAAATAAAAAATATAACGAAACGCGATTCATAACACTCCGAATTGAAAAAAATAGTGAAAATTTCACTTAACCAATTTTGTTACATATAAAACAAGAAATTGTTGCATTGTCAGTTAAATAACAATTGCCATTTTGCATGTTAATTATGTCAATGCCTTTTGTTCCTTGAAACAAGCCTTTACCAATTCCTAGGCATACTGTTTGCACACTGGGTTCAGATTAGCAAAAAAAATCCATAAAAACATCACGCTAATGAAATTAACTGAGGACACCAATGATGAATGAAACGTTTTATGATGTGATGCGCAGGCAAGGCATTTCACGGCGGAGCTTTTTGAAATTTTGCAGTTTAACGGCTGCATCGTTAGGACTTGCTCCATCTTTCGCGCCGAAAATTGCCCATGCAATGGAAACAAAACCGCGTATTCCTGTTTTATGGTTACACGGTTTGGAATGTACTTGTTGCTCAGAATCGTTTATCCGTTCAGGTCATCCGCTAGCAAAAGATGTGATTTTATCGATGCTTTCACTTGATTACGACGACACGATTATGGCTTCCGCAGGTCACGAAGCCGAAGCAATTGTCAGTGAAATTGTTGAAAAATATAAAGGCAATTACATTCTCGCTGTCGAAGGCAATGCGCCGCTGGCTGAAGATGGCATGTACTGCATCATTGGCGGCAAACCGTTTGTTGAACAATTACGTTATGCCGCTGAAAATTGCAAAGCCATTATTTCTTGGGGTTCGTGCGCCTCATGGGGTTGTGTTCAAGCCGCAAAACCAAATCCGACTCGCGCCACACCGACACATAAAATTCCCGATTTAGCCAATAAACCGATTATCAAAGTCCCAGGTTGCCCACCAATTGCCGAAGTGATGACCGCTGTGGTCACTTATCTTTTAACGTTTGACAAGTTGCCCACGCTCGACGCGCAAGGCAGACCACAAATGTTTTACAGCCAACGCATTCACGATAAATGTTATCGTCGTCCACATTTCGACGCGGGGCAATTTGTTGAAGCGTGGGACGATGAAGGTGCAAGACAAGGTTATTGTTTATACAAAATGGGTTGCAAAGGTCCAACGACTTATAACGCTTGTTCGACTATGCGTTGGAATGAAGGTTTATCGTTCCCGATTCAATCAGGTCACGGTTGTTTAGGTTGTTCAGAAGATGGTTTTTGGGATAAAGGCAGTTTTTATGAACGTGTCACCAACATTAACCAATTTGGCATCGAAGAAAACGCAGACAAAATCGGAGGCATTGCCGCAGGTGTTGTCACAGCAGGCGTTGCCGCTCACGCTGGCATTACCGCTCTCAAACGCGCTCAACAACAAGGAGAACAAAAATGACCGCTATCAATACACCCAATGGTTTTAATTTAGATACGGGCGGACGGCGCATTGTGGTTGACCCTGTGACGCGAATCGAAGGTCACATGCGTTGCGAAGTGAATATCGATGAAAACAACATCATCCGCAACGCCGTTTCGAGCGGCACGATGTGGCGTGGTTTGGAAGTGATTTTAAAAGGTCGTGACCCGCGTGATGCGTGGGCATTTGTGCAGCGTATTTGTGGCGTTTGTACAGGCACACACGCGCTGACTTCTGTTCGTGCGGTTGAAGATGCGCTGAAAATTTCGATTCCTGAAAACGCGAATTCAATTCGCAACATCATGCAATTGACGTTACAGGTGCAAGACCATTTGGTACATTTCTATCATTTGCACGCGCTGGATTGGGTAAATCCTGTTAATGCGTTGAAAGCTGACCCGCAAGCGACCTCTGAATTACAGCAAAAAATTTCGCCACATAATCCGAAATCCTCAGCGGGTTATTTTAGTGATGTGCAAAATCGCATTAAAAAATTTGTTGAATCGGGGCAACTTGGACCTTTCAAAAATGGTTATTGGACAAATCCCGCGTATTTATTACCACCCGAAGCGGATTTGATGGCGGTGACGCATTATTTGGAAGCGTTGGATTTTCAAAAAGACATTATGAAAATCCGCACCATTTTCGGAGGCAAAGACCCGCATCCGAATTGGTTGGTCGGTGGCGTTCCGTGTGCGATTAACGTTGATGGAACAGGCGCGGCGGGTGCGATTAACATGGAACGGTTAAATCTGATCTCCTCGCTGATTGACCAAAGCATTACCTTTATTGACCAAGTTTATATTCCTGATTTGCTTGCTATTGCTCAGTTTTACAAAGGTTGGCTTTATGGCGGCGGTTTGTCTGGCACAAGTTTATTGTCTTACGGCGATATTCCTGACAAAGCCAACGATTATTCAGCAAGCAACTTGCTCATGCC
>DALYHZ010000219.1:0-4309 GCA_031970635.1 Methylococcaceae bacterium
AGGTATGGATTGGGATAATCGTTTAGTTGAACTCGGCGCAACCCGTTTGCAAGAATTGGTCAAATGTGACGTGGAATATGAAGAATCCGCCGAAGAATGGATGCACGCAGTGATTCCAGCGTTGGCGGGAAGCGATGCCACAACTGCAATCATTTCTGAAGATGAAGGTGATAAATCACAATACAACCGCAAAAATCCATTCCCCGCAAAATTAACAGTTAATCGATTAGTCACGGCTGAAAATTCCTCAAAAGAAATTCGTCATTATGAAATTTCGATTGTAGGTTCGGGCATGAGTTACGAAGCAGGCGACGCGCTTTGCGTTGTGCCAACAAATTGCCCAGATTTAGTTGGCGAGATTTTGAAAGCGATTAAATGCGACGGCGACGAAATCATTAACGGCGTTGCGTTGCGTGAAACCTTGCAAAATCAATTTGAAATCAAAACTCCCAGCAAAGAATTTTTACAAGAACTTGCAACCCGTTCAGGCAATCAAGAATTAAACAATGTTTTGAATGACAAAGACGCATTGAGCAAGTATTTGTGGGGACGTGATACGCTTGATTTATTGTTGCAAAATCCAAGTGCAGAATTTTCAGCGGCTGAATTTTTAAGTTTGCTCAAACCACTGCAACACCGCGCGTATTCAATTTCATCGAGTAGCAAACCAAATCCTGAATCGGTGCATTTAACGGTTGCGAGTGTGCGTTACAACGCTTTTGACCGTTCACACAAAGGCGTTTGTTCGACATTCCTTGCAGATTTGACGGATGAAAATACGCCAATTCGCTGTTTCTTCACGCCTAATAAAGTTTTCCGCGTGCCAGAAAATAACGATTTGCCAATGATTATGGTAGGACCAGGAACAGGGATTGCGCCATTTCGCGCGTTTTTACAAGAACGTCAAGCGCGTGGTGCGAAAGGCAAAAACTGGTTATTTTTCGGCGACCGCAACGCAGCCACCGATTTCATTTACCGCGACGAATTGGAAACCATGCAACAAAGTGGTTTGCTAACACGTTTGGATTTAGCGTTTTCGCGTGACCAAGCTGAAAAAATCTACGTTCAAGACAAAATGCGTGAACATGGCGCAGAATTGTTTGCATGGTTAGAGCAGGGCGGTTATTTCTTCGTATGCGGCGATGCGTATGCGATGGCAAAAGACGTAGATAAAGCCTTGCATGATGTGATTGCAACGCACGGTAAAAAATCTGAACAACAAGCGATTGATTACGTCAATCAGCTCAAAAAAGATAAACGTTACGTTCGTGACGTGTACTAAATGCACGAATCTTATTTCGATTTGTTGTGCCAAAAATGCCCGCGTCTTGCGGCATTTTTGTGCGAGGTAAAAGCCAAAAATCCGACTTATCATTGCAAACCTGTCGCACCATTTGGCGACGAAACAGCAAAATTAGTGATTGTCGGATTAGCACCAGGCATGCACGGTGCAAACGCTTCGGGGCGACCTTTTACGGGCGATTATGCGGGGCTTTTGCTTTATCAAGCATTGTATGATTTTGGTTTTAGCAATTGTCCAACGTCAGAATCATTAAACGATGGTTTGATTTTAAAAAATGCCCGAATTACCAACGCCGTAAAATGTTTGCCGCCACAAAATAAACCGACGGGTGAAGAAATTAACGTTTGCAACGCATTTTTAGCGGCTGAATTAAAAACGCTTCCTGAAAAGTCTGTTATTTTGGCGTTAGGGTTAATTGCTCATCAGGCTGTTTTGAAAGCATTTAATTTAAAAAGTAACTTTGCAAAATTCGCGCATAACGCAAAACATGAATTACCAAACGGACATTTTTTGATAGATTCCTATCACACCAGTCGTTATAACGTGCAAACAAAACGCCTCACGGCTGAAAATTTCAACGCCGTTTTTCAAACAATTATGCCGTTATTACAACCACAATAATTCCATCTAAAGTTTGCTCTCAAACAGTGTTATGATAACCCTTTCACAAGCGACCTAGCGCAATTCACATGATACTGGCATTCAATCTTCCAACGTATTTAACCTTATTACGCATCGCGTTAATTCCACTGTTGACGGTTGTTTTTTATTTACCGTGGCATTTTGCAAATGTTGCCTGTACGTTAATTTTCATGCTGGCAGGTTTCACAGATTGGTTAGATGGTTATTTGGCGCGGCGGATGAATTTAGAAACGCAGTTTGGCGCATTTTTAGATCCTGTCGCGGATAAATTGATGGTTGCTGTGGTGCTGGTGCTTTTAGTGCAACAACAACCAGACCCTTATTTAGCCATTCCTGCTGCAATTATTATTGGTCGTGAAATTACGATCGCCTCTTTGCGCGAATGGATGGCAGAAATGGGCAATCGCGCTCATGTCAAAGTTTCACAACTTGGTAAATGGAAAACCAGCGCGCAAATGCTGGCGATGACATTGCTGCTTTATCGCAATGATTTATTCGGTTTGCCAATGCTTTCATTAGGTTACGCTTTACTTTATATCGCGGCAGTTTTGACATTATGGTCAATGATTCAATATTTGCACGCCGCTTTTATCGCAATCAAGAATACACAATAATGACAATTTTTCGTTATACATGATTCATTGTATATCGCGAAGGATTGATTATTTTCACTTATCAAATGCAGCCGTCCATAGATATGGAAGGGTAGAGGGAATATGGAACAGGAAAAAATTTTGATTCAGAAAAAAAATGAGACGGAAGATGAAATATTACGCTGTGCATTGAGTTTATTTGTTAGCAAAGGCTATTTTAATACCTCACTTAGTGAAATCGCACAAGCTGCTCAGTTGACAAAAACACAAGAGATTTATGACTATTTTGAAAGTAAACAGCAGCTTGCGGCAACGCTGTATAACAGCATTATTGATAGTTTAAGTGTTTCCATCGACGAAATCCGTCGCCGTAACAAAAAAGCCTCGGAACAATTACACAGTTTAGTTAATTTACTTTTTAAACTCACTGAAGAAGCTCCCAATGCGTTACGTTTTTTATTGACAGTAAACGCTACCGAATTCTTGCCGCAAGAAAAACTGTTTTTACAAACGCCTGCGGTGAATAAAATGCTTAAAATGATTCAATTAGGCATTAACAATGGTGAAATTCGCAGTCTCTCGCCGATGCTAATATATGGCTATTTTTTTGGCATTATTAACACAACGTTAGAATTGATTCTTAACGGCACACTCGACAAAAAGAGCGAGTTGTATCAATCGCAAGCATGGTTAGCGGCTTGGAATGCGATTGCGAAAAAATGATGGAAAATATTTATCCCATTGCCATTTAAAAAATTTTATGGAAAAAAAACAATCCAAAATATTCACGAAACTTAATTTATTTATTGCGTTAAGTATTTTTTGGATTATAGGATTGGTTTTTTTTACAACAAGGCAAAATCAATCCTTTAACATAAAAGAAAATTCAACGCTAACACCATTTGTCCGTATTGCCAAAAATGCGCTTGGAACAGAACCCATCACACCTTTGTATGAACCAGAAGGTTTTGATTTTCAAAAAGTAACATTAGGTCGCAAACTGTTTTTCGATCCGATTATGTCACACGACAATACGCTGTCTTGCGCTTCTTGTCATGATTTAGAACATGGCGGTGCTGATAATTTGCCACGTCCTGTAGGGATAAATCAAATGCTTGGGGAGCGCAATACGCCTACGGTTCTTAATAGTGGTTTTAATTTTCGACAATTTTGGGATGGTCGCGCTTTAACCTTAGAAGATCAAATAAATGGTCCTACACATAATTCTAAGGAAATGGGCAGTTCTTGGAATGAAATTTTAGACAAATTAAATCATTCACCTGAATATGCAGGGCAATTTGAAAAAATTTATCATGTCAAAGAAATTACGGCGGATTTAGTACGAGAGGTGATTAGTACATTTGAACGTGAGTTAGTTACGACAAATTCCCCTTTTGACCGTTGGTTAAAAGGGGATAAAAACGCATTAACCATTCAGCAAAAAGAAGGTTATAAATTATTTAAAACTTACGGTTGTGTGAGTTGTCATCACGGTGTGAATGTAGGGGGAAATATGTTTGAGCGACTTGGTATTTTTCTTAATTTTTACGAAACGCATCCTGAAAGTGCTAAAGATTTAGGTCGCTTTAACATCACAAATCAAACGCACACGCACACGCGAAATGAATTTAAAGTCCCTTCGTTACGTAATATTGCATTGACTTCGCCTTATTTACATGACGGTTCAGTTAAAACATTGCGTGAAATGATAAATATTATGGCGTTATACCAATTGGGGGAAACTTTACCTGACTCGGAAATAATGGCCATT
>DALYHZ010000220.1:0-4307 GCA_031970635.1 Methylococcaceae bacterium
ACATTTGGCACTTTACTGCTGTAATGGGCTAGTGGTTCCCAGATAAATCGACGTTCACCAATATCTAATAATATCGCGCCTAACACCCACCATAAACTTTCATACACAATCACAAACGTTGTTGTCATCGAAGGCGCAAGCGTTGTAAATGCCCAATCCAGCGTTAAATTACCCAATGACAATAATACAAGTGGCCAAAAAATAAGTCGCATTAGCCAAGACTGCATTGCCCAGAATCGCCCCCATTGGTGATGATCCATAATCAACGCGAAAATTGAACCCAAAATGCCAAAAATACCAATGTAAATAAAATATTCACTTGGAATAATATCACGTGCGCTCATGGTCGGTTTTATAAGGGTACCAAGTGTTATTTTTGAAAATAATGGCTGTTCCCCTGTCATCCCGACATATTGAGGTGCTCCTGCCCCATTTTCGGCAACGAGATCTTGAGATTCCCACGCATCATCGACCATCCAACCCGTACTGGGTTTTAATACTTTTCGTTGATGTAAATCTTCAATCAAAGCGTTTCCTGTCGGCATACCTAAAACATCAACCACATACATTAAATTATTGTGATTAAGCTGGTGATGTCGAAAGCCAATGCCTGCGATATGTTGACCATAAGCACGTTTTGCATCCGTGAAATTTAACTTAAATTTTTGTTTAATTCGATAACGGCGATATTGAACATCCTCGCTTTCTTTACTTTCTTCAGGCGTGTCTAATTTAACGGGTTCAAAGGCATTAGACACTTGTAATTCTTGTGGTGAAAATGTCCCGCGATAACGAAACCAAATTGACATATCAATCATGGCGGTTTCTTTTTGTAAATCTAATTCAGAAATTTCATTTATCATCACGCCGACATAAACGACATTGGTTTTAAACATAAAATGGTCATTTACATACAAAACACGCCCCTGACGTAATGCTTCGATATAATTAAAACTTGCGCCTTTTGCAATCGGAAGAAGTTGAATTGGCGCAGAAATTAAACGTTCGCCGTTATAAATACCCATTTGAATTGGTATTTGTGCTTGGTGTTCGACAAATTCTAATGTGCCAATAATGCCTTTTACTTTAGCAACGCCCATATCCTTTGATAAGGCAATATGCACGGCATCATAAGCAAACGTCGAAATCCAATCGGGGGATTGTCGAAATTTTTGTTGGTAACGACTTTGAAAAAGTTGTGCCTGTTCATTTGCCGTATCGAAAATAACAGGTGTTGCGGTAATGATTCCATGTGTTAAAACAGCGGCATCTTTTCGAGAAACAGCAATTGCACCATCTAAAAAAGCATTTGAAGCAAGCTGTTCTGAACCGTATATTTCCAACGCATTTTCTGTATCACGAACAGCTTTTACAATACGCACGGCAAGTTCAGGACTTGCCGCAATGTAAATACCACCAATATCGATATTTTTAATTTCATTGATAATTTTTTTTAGCTCAGCTTCGGTGTTCGCGCCATTAGAAACCGTCCACACATTTTTAACAGGTGTATCAAAGCGTTTATAAACGTCTATAAACGGTTCAACCAGTGAATCGAATGCAATGCCTTCTTCACGAACAATGTACATCAAACGCTGTTGTTGGATATTTCGTGCATAGTTTGCAACAAAACGTGCTTGTTCTTTTGAATCTAAACCAAGTCCTGTAACGCCTTCAATGGATTCTGGTAAAAATAGAGGTGTAACGACCGGAATGTGATTTTGGGCATAAATTGTTGCCGATTTTTTTAAAATATCGGGATTGGCATAACCCACAACGGCAATAACATGTTTGTCGGCAACAATTTGTTCGACAGCCCCTTCTGTTTCATCCACCATCAAAGGTTCAACTAAACGACCATTATGACCACCATGTTGATTCATGGTTTCAATATACAATTGCGCGCCTTGTTTAAAACTTTCCGTCATTTTGACGTTTGCTGGAACGACAATTGCGATTTTAGGGCGTGTTTCAACGTCATCTTTAATGAATGCAAAGTGCATCACTAACGAAATTATCGTTCCGATAACACCGACCATAAGTAAAATTAAAGCAAAGAACTGCCATCTTTGCGTTGTTTGTATTGCTGCAATAATTCTTTTCATTCGATTTTAAATAATAATCTTTTATTTGGTTGTATCGTTTGCCGGTAACGCGCTATTAGATTCTGCACGTTTGGCAATTTCAATCGCTTTATCGACGGGAACACCGTGTCCAAGTGCATTACTGAGAACTTTATCGAAAGTGCGATTATGCGAGGAAATCACCATGTCGAGATTTTTTCCCGTTGAAAAAGAAGCCGTTGGCGTATTTGTTTCTTGTGGTAAATTTTTGATGGATTGGGTTGCCACTTTTATTGCATTTTCTGGTGTTAAACCATGTGCAATGGCATTTGTTAAAACTTTATCGAAATTTTTATCTCCTTCTATTGCAGGTAATTTTCCATTTGCAAAACCCACAGATGGATTTTTAGCATCTGCTTGAATGGCTTGTTGTTGCAAAGCTTGTGCGTGTTCTGCATTTTTCATTGCTTGTTCCATTGAAATTCCTTTATGCAATGAGACACTTAAAATTTGACTAAAATTGCCTGCTGGAAGCGTGTTAGAAAATTCCGTATTTCCCGATGATAAAGCGGTTTGAGGTTTATGTGCATCCGCTTTTACGGCATCATTCAATTCAGCCGCTGCAGACGTTGCTCGTTGCAACGCTTGTTCAGGTGTCATACCTTTAGCTAAAGCGTTGCTTAACGCCGTTTGGAAAGCAGGCGAGGTGTCTTGCAAGGTGTTAGATGCGCCATTCACTAAACCGCCGCGAGGACTATTATCTATTTTAGCGGCGGCTTCAATTTCTTGCGCGGATTGTGTTGCATTTGCCATCGCTTGTTCCATGCTCATGCCCTTTGCTAAATTCACGCTAAGTGATGATTCAAAGGCTTCTGAACCTTTGTTTGTCGTTGTCCCTGACAAAGCTGTTAAATTGCTTGCCGTTGTTGAACCTGAAAGTGAATTTGCCGCGATGGCTTGAGGTGTTGTAGGTTGCGGTGAGCTAATTGCAGAATTAAATGCGTTTTGAGCAAGTGTTGTCGCCTCGCTCATTGGAATACCTTTTGCCAAATTCGTGACTAAAACTTGTGTAAAAGAATCACTCGCTTGAGTTGCTTGTTGAACTGGCAAACCTTTTGAAACTGCGGCTTCAGTCAATGACGTTTTTAATGTATCGATACCATTTGATCCAGCTTTTGCGCTAGTCATATTCTCATTTAGCGCAGCTTTTGTTGTCGTTACACTAGCAGGTGGTGTTTGAGTTGCGACAGAATTAGTTTTGACCGATGTGGCAGGAGGCGAAGTCGTCGTATTTGCTGATGCTGAACTATTAGACGTTGAACTATTAGATGCTGAACTATTAGATGTAGCGTTTGATGCTGTGCTGGTTGATGCTGAACTATTAGACGTTGAACTATTAGATGTAGAGTTTGATACTGTGCTGGTTGATGTTTGAGTTGCAACAGAAGTTGTAACCGGCGTGGTATTTACAGGTGTTGAGGTTGGTGTATTTGAATTAGGTTTTTGGGGAGCAGATGTTGCAGTATCACTTGAAGTAGCATTCGCTTTTGTAACATTGCTAGCATTTGCCGGTTTTGTTGATACGCTATTTTCAGTCGATTTTGTATCACTCGAAGTAGAAGTTGCTGTTTTAGACTCTGCTTGCTTATTTTCTTCGGATTTACTTTCATCCGATTTTTCAGTTGTTGAAGATTTACTCTTATCAGCATTATCAACTTCTGTGTTTTTATTAGCAGATGATGTATTAGCAGATGATGTGGTCGTTGAAGCACTTTCAGTTGTGTTATCGACAGTTAATGTTCCATTACTTGCCATCGTAATTGCTGCCGAACCAAGTGGTGCTACGCCATTTGACACGCTAATGTTTATAGTCGAAGTTTCTCCACCTGTTGTTGCTTGTGATGATGAAATGCTGCTGAGTATAGTGGTAGTTGTTGATTGTATTGATTCTGTAGCGATAACTGCTGGTACTATGACGGGTGCAGGCGCAGGTGCGGGTACGGGTTCAGGAATTGGTGCAGGCGCAGGCGCGGGTTCGGGAACTGGTGCAGGAACTGGTGCAGGAACTGGTGCAGGAACTGGTGCGGGCGCAGGTTCGGGTGCAGGTGCGGGAACTGGCGCAGGTGCAGGCGCAGGTTCGGGCGCAGGCGCAGGTTCGGGGGCGGGAACTGGTGCGGGCGCGGGTGCAGGCGCGGGAACTGGTACAGGCGCAGGTGCGGGTTCAGGAACTGGTACAGGCGCAGG
>DALYHZ010000221.1:0-4283 GCA_031970635.1 Methylococcaceae bacterium
AACGGTTTTACTAAAATTCTTTTGCCCAATTGCAAGGCTTCACTGGTGAGTGCAAAACCTGCGTTGCAAATTACGCCTGCACAATCGTACAAATCTTTTTGAAATTGCTCGCATGACATGGGATTAAACGTGATGTGTTTGAATTTAGATGAGGCGGGACGTGCTGTTGAAACGTGAAATTGAAAGTTTTCAAACGGAGCTAAAAGTTCAATAACATCGTCTATTTCTTCGAAAGGCAAATAAACAATAATTTTATTTTTAATAATATTTTTTGGCGGTTCAGGCGCATCTAAAATGGGCGGCAAAATGGGTTGTCCAAAATGATGCCAATGCAAACCAACCGCCGTATCCACAGGCGCAAAATGTTTCATTACTAAATTGGCTAACGGGTCAGAACCTTCGACGGGAATTTTATAGTGGTAGGCATATTGATTGCCGATACCTAAAACCGGTTTTTTCTGTTTTTTTGCCGCCCATGCGGAAACTGGTTCAAAATCGGTAATCACCAAATCATAACTGCTCAAATCCAATGTTTTTATATCGTGAATCAACGTCAGAATCTTTGCGTCATAAGCGGTCATCAAGTAATTAACTTTCCCTTTATGGGTATTAAACGTTAAGCCCGTTCGTAATTGATAATCCCCAAAGACTTCCATATCAAAATATTTATCCTCGCTACGTCCCGTAAATAAAAATGTGACCTCAATCCCTGCGGCATAAAGCTCTTTTGCCATCATTCGCGCTCTGGCAATATGACCATTGCCCGTACCTTGCACACCATAAAAAATTTTCATAAAACAAATTCCAAAAGAGTTTTGACGAGATATTGCAAAGGGTAAAACTCTTTTGTGACAGCACCATGAATACGACGTAGCGCGTCAGGTAAATCAATACTGTTATAAGCTAATGATGATTCATTTTTCATATCCAATTTTTAGATAGCCCTATCGAATAATACCGTTTCACACGTCATTTCATTTTCTTTAACATTCCTCGCAACAAAAGCAACACATGGATTTTTAAAGTATGAATAAACATGCTGATTGGGGTATTGATGATTTAGTCGCGCAGTTGCATGAAATTCGAGTGCAATCGTTAGAAGAACGTGACCGTCTCAACAAACCACCGAAATTACCCTCTCGAAAAACGCTTGCCGGTATTTTAGATGGTCTAAGTGCAGTTTTATTTCCCAATCGGTTAGGAAGACCTGATTTGCGCGACGAAGGCATTGATTATTTTGTCGGCAATAAACTCGATATTGTGTTGCGAGATTTATGCGAGCAAGTTCACCGTGAACTGCATTACATGGCAGAACATGAACAACAAGGTATTGCCACACAAACAACCGATGCGCATGCCGTTGAGCTGGCGGCAGAAACGATTACGCGCGAATTTGCCGCGCAACTTCCTCGCATCCGTTTATTACTTGATACCGATATTCGCGCCGCTTTTCAAGGTGATCCAGCGGCGCGAACACCTGACGAGGCATTGGTTTGTTATCCCGGTATTTACGCTGTCATTCATCAACGGTTGGCGCATGTGTTGTATCAATTGGGTGTGCCACTGGTTGCACGAATGATTACCGAATTAGCGCATTCGACAACGGGTATTGATATTCACCCTGGTGCCGAAATTGGCGAGAGCTTTTTCATCGACCACGGCACAGGCGTTGTGATTGGTGAAACCGCTGTTATCGGTAAAAACGTTCGTTTATATCAAGCAGTTACATTGGGTGCAAAACGCTTTGAACAAGCCGACGACGGCAGTTTAGTAAAAGGTCACGCAAGGCATCCCATTATTGAAGATGATGTCGTCGTTTACGCAGGGGCAACAATTTTAGGGCGAATTACGATCGGTCGTGGATCGGTAATTGGCGGCAATGTTTGGCTCACGCACGGCGTGCCGCCTAATAGCTCTATTACTCAAGCAGTCGTACGCAAAAACGACGAGGCAGTTGTTTTTTAATTCTTACTACGCAAGCAGTGAAGCAATGCACTTTATCTGTAAATAACTAACGTATTGATATTGTTAGTATGTCGATGGTTGATAAAAATAGAGAAAAACAAATATGGCAATGTGTCCAAAATGTCACTCAAAAGCATGTATTAAAGACGGTATTATCAAGAATAAACAAAGATTTAAGTGCAAAGAATGTGGTTATCGTCACACCGTTGCACATCGTGGTTTGAGTTTAGATATTCGCCGCCAAGCCTTGCAATTGTATTTAGCAGGTTTGGGATTTCGTTCCATTGGACGGCTTTTGCAATGCAGTCACGTCACGATTTCTCAATGGATTAAAGAACACGGTGAATCCGTTAAATCGATTCGCGCTGAAAGTGAATTAACTATCGTTAAAACCAATGATGTCCATACTTATATTGACTCAAGGCAACCAACAAACAGTTCAACAACGTTGGTCATTGACATTAAAACTGACAGCACAGCGTTATGTATTCCTGTCACGCCAAAACAACAAAAAATAACTGCTAATTTTTAATTAGCTATACAAAATTACCAAAATAATTCAATAAGTTAATTACCATCACGCCAAGTTTGACAGTGGTAAATAAGCTATAGAAAACTATCGCCTACCTAATTTGTAGGCTTTGACTCAAATTGTTTTTTTACAACCGAAGTTCTTTTTATTTATGAGGAAAAAACCATGACTGATATACATGATGCAAATACGGCTTTAGGTGATGTTGCCGCGCGTACGCTATCGAATGCAACAAAAACGGTTCCAATGCTTTCAACCATCACGCCACGTTGGTTGACCCATTTGTTACATTGGGTGCCTGTAGAAGCGGGTATTTATCGTGTCAACAAAGTAAAAAATGAAGCGAACTTAGCGGTTGATTGCTCAAGTTTAGACGAAAAAATCTTGCCACAAACATTCGTGGATTACGAAGAATGGGGTCGTGAATACCGGTTGAACGCGGTTAATACTGTACTTGACGTGCATACTCGCGTTGCGGATTTGTATAGCAGTCCACATAACCAAACGAATGAACAATTACGTTTAACTATCGAAACGATTAAAGAACGCCAAGAAAGTGAATTGATTAACAATGCCGAATACGGTTTGCTCAATAACGTTGCACCAGATTTTAGAATTCAACCACGCAACGCGTTAGGTTCGCCAACGCCCGATGATTTGGACGAATTGATTGCAAAAGTTTGGAAAGAACCAGCTTTTTTCTTAGCACATCCACAAGCCATTGCCGCATTTGGTCGTGAAGCGACTCGTCGCGGTACACCACCGCCAACAGTGAGTTTATTTGGTTCACAATTCATTACCTGGCGCGGTATTCCGTTAATTCCTTGCGACAAATTAAGAGTGGTAAACGGTAAAACCAATATTTTGTTATTACGCACCGGTGAAAGCCGTCAAGGTGTGGTCGGTTTATATCAACCAAATTTAACAGGCGAATTAAGCATGGGCTTGTCGGTACGTTTTATGGGCATTAACCATAAAGCTATCGCATCTTATTTGGTGTCGTTGTATTGCTCACTCGCCGTATTGACTGAAGACGCACTCGGTGTGTTAGAAAATGTCGACGTAGGCAAATATTATGACTATAAATAATCTAACGCCTGAAAATCCACAAGACATCGCGGCAATCGAGCAACAATTGACACGTCTTGCGAACGAAATTTTTGCAGAATTGCCGTGTGATGGTTCGCGTTTGGGATTAGCCAGTAATGCTGTGTCATCGGTTCCTGCTGATTTACCAGCCGCGTTACATCCTTTTGTAACGCCAGCGGCAAGTGGTCTTTTGCCTCCGCACAGTTTAGCATCACGGCAACCATTCCCCGTGCCGCGTACATTTGATTTGCCCACTGACGTGAATATTCATGAGCTAAGTGGCGCATCTCAAAGTTTGGCATCTGGACAGGCGAATGTTGTCCCATCTGCATTTGTTTCGTCAAACAGTGCTAGTGATATACAAAAACTGATTATCCCGACGGCTGGCTTTAATCCTTTGGCGAGCGCGACGACCGAATCGCCGTTTTATTTTTTGAATGAAACGAGACCATTTTCGCATACCGAAACGTTGCATAAACCGCAAAGCAGCCATCATCTAGCATTCGATATTCATACAGTGCGTCGGGATTTTCCGATTTTGAATGAACGGGTAAATGGTCATCAGTTGGTTTGGTTTGATAACGCGGCGACGACACAAAAACCACAGGTTGTGATTGATAGAATTTCGTATTTTTACGAACACGAAAACTCCAATATTCATCGCGCAGCGCACGAATTGGCAGCAAGAGCTACTGAC
>DALYHZ010000222.1:0-1195 GCA_031970635.1 Methylococcaceae bacterium
CAAAACATCAATTCAACGCTTACGCAAAAGCCCCTGAATTTTTAGATTGGGATGAACAACCGAATCCATTTCGACGGTTTGAAGGTTGTGAAAATATCGCCTTGCCACCAACGGGAACGCAATTGCCGTGCTTATTTAGTGAATTAGATGCGCCTCAAAACATCACCTCGCAACCGTTGACGCTGACAAATTTAGGTTTGATGTTAGAACTTTCCTTCGGGCTGTCGGCATGGAAAAGTTTTAACGGCGACCGTTGGGCATTGCGCTGTAATCCATCGAGCGGCAATTTGCATCCGACCGAGGCGTATTTGCTTTGCACAGATACGGATTTGTTGCCATCGGGCGTTTATCACTATGTGAGTTATGACCATGCGTTAGAACGACGTTGTGAATTTAACGCCGCGACCTTGCCGCCTGAAATTTATATCGGTTTATCTTCGATTCATTGGCGCGAAGCGTGGAAATATGGCGAGCGAGCCTTTCGTTATTGCCAACATGATATTGGTCACGCGCTGGCGGCGTTGAGTTACGCGGCGGCGTGTTTGGGTTGGTCGGTGGAATTGTGCAGTGAAGCCACCGACGCGCAAGTTGCCGAATGGTTAGGGCTGAATCGCGCCGAGGAATTTGTCAAAGATGAACACGAAACCGCCGATTTATTTTGCCGAATCCGAACGAATCCAAAAACGCCCGTGGATTTTGATGCAAATCGTTTGTCAGAAATCCTACAAAACGCCGTGTGGTTTGGAAAAGCGAAACCGTTAAACGGACGACATTTTTATCGTTGGGCAATTATTGACGAAGTTTCAAAGCAAGCCGAAAAATTCACCACGTCGGTTGAACGCCTGCAAATGCCCAGTTTTGAATTATCCAAACCTAGTCATGATTTGCCAGCCAGTCGTTTAATTCGTGGGCGACGTAGCGCACAACATTTCAATGGCAAATCTGAGCCGTTACCACTTTCTGATTTTTACCGCATTTTGTCGGCGTTGTTGCCAAATGCAAAACCGCCTTTTACGGCTTGGAATTGGTCGCCGCAAGTGCATTTGTTTTTGTTTGTGCATCGCGTGGAGGGTTTGGAATCGGGTTTGTATTTTTTGCCGCGTGATGTGAATGTGATTTCTGAAATGAAAACGACGCTTTCGGCTGAATTTGTTTGGCAAAAACCCTGGCGATGCCGTCCGCAGCCTCGCCGCTG
>DALYHZ010000222.1:1205-4276 GCA_031970635.1 Methylococcaceae bacterium
TTGGCAAAAAATGGATGCGCCGTTTGAGTTTTATCAATTGGTATGTGGCGACGTTAAACAAGCCGCGCGAACCTTATCATGTTATCAACCGATTGCCAGCGATAGCGCGTTTAGTTTGGGAATGCTGGCGAATTTTTCAGAAAACGTTGAATCGGAAGCATGGCATTATCGGCGTTTGTTTTGGGAATGTGGTTTGCTCGGACAAATTTTGTATTTAGAAGCCGAAGCGGCAGGCGTTCGAGGTACAGGAATTGGTTGTTTTTTTGATGATGAAGTGCATCGCGTGTTGGGTTTGCAAACTGAACGCTGGCAAAGTTTGTATCATTTCACCGTCGGACAGCCGCTTGACGATAATCGTATTCAAACATCTGCGGCTTATGAGCATTTGGAACGTTGAAGGCGCGTGTTATCAGTACGCGCCTCTTTGCCACATTTAACTATCTAAAGCAGGATAATCCGTGTAACCGACTTCGCCACCTAAATAAAACGTTTCGGGATTTGGCACATTCAACTCCGCCCCCGTTTTAATACGAATAGGCAAATCAGGATTTGCAATAAAACTCGTACCAAAAGCCACAGCATCCAGTTTACCTGTGGCAATCGCCTCTTCGGCTTCTTTTGCATCGTAGCCCATGTTGCCAATTAACACGCCTTTATAATTTTCACGAATCGGCGTTAAAACATCGCCACTTTGTTGTTGAAAAAAATCACTCCGCATAATGTGTAAATAAGCCAAGTCAAAATCATTAAGGCGTTTTGCCATCCATGTTGAAAGTGCAACAGGGTCGCTGTCTATCATGCTGTTGAAACTATTTAATGGCGAAAGTCGCAAACCAACACGTTGATTACCCCACACATCACAAACCGCTTGCAATACTTCAAGCATCAATCGCGCACGATTTTCAATTGAACCGCCATATTCATCTGTGCGTTTGTTCGAACCATCACGCAAAAATTCATCGAGTAAATAACCATTCGCGCCGTGTACTTCCACACCATCGAAACCTGCTTCTTTTGCATTTTCAGCCGCTTTTTTGAAACCGTTGATAATCTCAGGCAATTCATCAAGGCGTAATTCGCGCGGCTCAACGTAAGGCTTCATGCCTTCGGGTGTAAAAACTTCGCCATTTACCGCAATGGCACTGGGTGCAACAGGTTGTGCGCCGTTGTTTAATAACGGATGACACGCACGACCACCATGCCAAATTTGCAGAAAAATTAAACCACCTTTTTCATGCACGGCATCGGTTACTTTTTTCCAGCCTGCAATTTGTTCGGGCGAATAAATCGCTGGTTCTTTCCAAAACGCCGAATTTCCTTCAATCGCCATGGTGGCTTCAGCAATAATTAGCCCTGCACTGGCGCGTTGAGCATAATGCGTTGTCATCAAATCACTCGGCACATGATTTTTAGCAGCACGGCATCGCGTTAAAGGTGCCATCAAAATACGATTTGGTAACGTAATTGCGCCTAGTTGCAACGGTTCAAATAATTTGTTCATTTTTTCTCCTCAGATTTATACTTCTTACAGTTAAGTGCCTTACTAATGTATAGCTAAGTCTATATGAGAAGTTAATTTATTGTAAGAAGGCACTTTTAAGTAACCCACTAACGTAAAAAGAAGCTATGACTAAAGAAGCGAAAAAAAAGAATTTAACACCAAAAAATGTTTGCAGTGATTGTTCTGTGAGAGCGACAGCGGTGAGGGAGTTAATGACTCGAATTGGTGATAAGTGGAGCGTTTTTTTAATTGTTGTTTTATCTAAAGCTCCGAACAAACGCGCTCGGTTTTCTGATTTGGAAAAAACAATTCCTGGTATTTCACCGCGAATGCTTGCGGTAACATTAAAAAATTTAGAACGTGATGGATTGGTGTTGCGAGAGCTATTTCCTGAAATCCCGCCTCGTGTTGAATATGAATTAACAAAACTGGGAGAAAGTCTGTTAATACCGATGCAAGGGCTTGTAGATTGGGTTGGTAATCATTGGGATGATGTTGAAATGGCACGAGAAAAATATGATGGAAAATAACGAGTAAATGGCAAATTGAGAAGGAGGAGAATTTCTAATCCTCCTCCCCAAAACAATTCAAATAATCTTTGCAATACTCACACGAAGGCGAACGACAAACATAAATTCTTTTGATTTCGTAAAGTTGTTCGTAGAATGTGACACAACACACAGGAGATTTTATGGTCGCAATTGAATTACTAGAACAACACATCACAGAATTAGACGATGATTCATTTTCTAAACTTCGAGAATGGTTCAAAGAATTTGAACAAACCCGTTGGGATAAAAAAATTGAATCGGATTCTAACGCGGGAAAATTGGATTTTTTGATTGATGCCGCGCTTGCTGAACATCAAGCAGGGAAAACGAGACCATTGTGAAACATGAAAACACATCGAATTTTTGGGTGGTTTTCTTTGGATTTGGATTGGAACGCACACAGAATACGATAAATTAACATCTTGAAATATCGTGATTTCATTTAATTCTCCTCCCCCGATTCGGGAAAAGTTTACAGTTGTAAAATGACTCTATCGGACGATGGCAACTCGTTAGAAGTTAGGGGATATTTTGTGATCGCCCTACTTGGGCGATCACAAAACTGGAAAATAATTTAAGCAAAGTGATGTGAATCCGTTAATCGCGTAAGCATTATGAGTGCTTACGCAGATAAGCAATCAAACACGGCTACATGAAATTGGAAAGATAACTCGAATATGGCATACCGATTCTTGTTTCCAAAAATTTGGCAGAATTAACGGATAAAAATTTTCAATGGAAATCGATAAGACAGGAGGATGTCCCGCTTAAAGTGGGATGCCAAAAAAAGCCGCTTTGAATAGCGGCTTTTTTTGGCATCAGGTTAATTTACATACTTCAAATCAATCACAGAATAAAATCAGTTGCTGATAAATGTGTCACTCCGGTTAAATGCACAATAAATTCAGGTGTCGCATCTGCATTCGTACTTCCTAACAAAGTGTGAGTAGCAACATCAAAGCGTAACTGCCCGGTTGCATCAGTAGAATTAAACGCTTGTGTACCAATAAAAGTGAAAC
>DALYHZ010000223.1:0-4267 GCA_031970635.1 Methylococcaceae bacterium
ACCATCACAACCTCAAGCGATGATTCCAATTGGTCAGGCAATTTCTAACAGTGCGTTGTTGATTATAAAAAATGGACGGTTGTGTTCAACGGGTGAAATTGGTGAAATTTTTATCAAAACGCCTTTTCGAACCAAAGGCTATTACCGTGATGCAGAATTAACAGCGAGTGTTTTTGTACAAAATCCGTTGTATCAAGACAGTGAAGATATTGTCTATAAAACGGGCGATATGGGACGCTATTTAGAAAATCACGTTGTTGAATTTTTAGGTCGTCAAGATAATCAAGTCAAAATTAACGGTGTTCGTATTGAATTAACTGAAATTGAGCAAGCCGTTTTAACACTCGAAACGATTGAACAAGCCGTTGTGATCGTACAAGACGGCGTTTTAGTTTGTTATTTTGTTGCGCGTGAACCGTTAAGTAATGACGCATTACGCGAGCATTTACGCCAGTGGTTGCCATCTGCGATGTTACCCACGTTTTTTGTTTCGTTAGCGCAAATGCCGCTTAATTTACATGGCAAAGTCGATAGAAAAGCTTTACCCAAACCAGATGAATTGCTTTATAGCCAAGATTATCAAGCCCCTGAAAACGAAATTGAAATTCAATTGGTTGAACAATGGCAAAAATTGCTTGGGCTAAATAAAATCGGGGTCACTCACGCCTTTATCGATATGGGCGGCGATTCCTTAAAAGCGATGCGAATGATTGCAGGGATTTATAAAACGTTTAATGTTGATATTAGTTTAAAAGATTTTTTTGAACAGCCAACCATTCGCCATTTGGCTAATTTAATTTCAAAAACAACGCTTGAAGCGCAACAAGACATTTTACCAGTGCAAAATGCGAGTGATTATGCGGTTTCCCACTCACAAAAACGCTTGTGGTTAATGGATAGAATGCACATTGACTCGGTTGCTTATAATTTGCCAGAAACCTTACTATTTAACGGCGAACTTAATATCGATGTACTGAGAAATTCATTGCAGTCGGTTGTGAATCGACATGAATCGTTACGAACCCGTTTTATCGAAATTGAGGGTGAACCTCGTCAAATCGTTGATGATTTAACCGTTAAATTACCGCTAATTGATTTGAGTGGTTTTGCCGACGTTGATGAGCAAGCCTTACTTTGCGTTAATAACGACTTGAGATTGCCATTTAATTTGCAGCACGCGCCACTTTTCAGAGCCAGTGTGTTAAAACTCGCGCCACAACGTCATGTTTTACTCTTTAACATTCATCACATCGTTAGCGACGGTTGGTCTTTAGGCGTTTTAACCCGTGAATGGCTAAGTGCTTATCGTGACTTGATAAATGGTCAAACGCCTTCATTTGCGCCGTTGACGATTCAATATAAAGATTATGCTGCATGGCAAAATGCGTATCTTCAATCGGATAAATCACTTAAACATCGTCATTATTGGTTAGACAAATTAGCCGGTGAATTGCCTGTTTTAGAATTACCCACAGACTATCCACGTCCGGCAGTACAAACCTTTAACGGTGAAACACTGCATTTCAAATTACCGGATTTTGCACTTCAGCAATTTAAATCATTGCTAAATAAAAATAATGCCAGCCTTTTTATGGGGTTGTGTGCGGTAGTGAAAATTTTATTGCACCGTTACACGGGGCAACACGATTTAATTTTGGGAACGCCTGTTGCCGGTCGAAACCATGCCGCGTTAGAAAATCAACAAGGTTTTTACGTCAATACTTTAGCATTGCGTGATGTGATTGACGCTTCAAAATCGTTTGAAACGCTTTTGGAACAAATAAAAATAACGGCAACCAATGCGTTTGACCATCAACTTTACCCATTTGATGTATTGATAGACGACTTAACGTTGCAGCGCGATATGAGTCGTTCACCGATTTTTGACGTGATGTTAGCGTTACAAAATAATGAAACAGGGACATCTACCGTAGAAGGGTTAAGCATTGAACCTTTCGCAAAAGAAAATCACTGGGATATTAGCCGTTATGATTTATTGTTCCATTTTGGCGAAAATGCAGAAGGTTTAGTCTTAGATTTAAACTTTAATCCCGATTTGTATTCAACAACACGAATGCAACGCATGGGAACACACGTTTTGCAGTTATTGGATAGCATTTTGCAACAACCTAACATGGCAATTGCAACCTTGCCAATGTTGAATTTCAATGAAATTCAACAATTAACTGCATTCAATCCTCAGCCAAACGAAATTACAAAACAAACGATTGCCGATGCGTTTGAACAGCAAGTGTTGCACACACCAAATCATGTGGCGTTAATGTCGCCATATATTTCGTTAACGTATGAACAGTTAAATCATCAAGCAAATGCGCTTGCTGATAAATTGCAATCTCTTAATCTTCAAGGTGCAGTGATTGCTATTTATAGCGACCGAGTGGATGTCGCTTTGCTATTAGCCTGTCTGAAAATAGGCGCAATCTATTTGCCCATTTACAGTGAATTACCACTGCAACGCATTCAATTTATGTTGCAAGACAGCGGTTGTAAATTGATTTTGCATCGCGCTGAAATGGCGTTACCTGAAACGTTATCAACGCGTTATCCGAATTTAGCGTGGGCAAGTGACGTTAGAGACAATACGGTAAATCCCAAACGCGAAACGTCGCCTGACGATGTGGCGTATATTTTATATACCTCTGGTTCAACCGGTCATCCTAAAGGCGTAAAAGTTAAACATGCCGGCTTTGTTAATATGGCACTGGCGCAAATTCGTGGTTTTGCAGTAACGGCTGACGATACGGTTTTACAATTTGCCTCGATAGCATTTGACGCATCGTTATCGGAAGTTTTTATGGCTTTACTGAGTGGTGCAAAATTAGTCACTATCGAACAAACCACCATTAACGATACCAGTGAATTTGTAAATTATTTAGCGCGTTACGGCGTGACACATATCACGTTACCGCCTGTTTATTTACAGACATTGCAACGTCAGCCATTACCTACGTTAAAAACCTTGATTACAGCGGGTGAAGCGGCAAATCTTGATGATGCACTGCATTATGCAAAACATTGTCATTATTTTAATGCGTATGGTCCTACCGAAACGTCGGTGTGTGCATCGTTTCATCGCGTAAATCCGCAAGGTGTCTATTCACAACGCATTCCTGTCGGTTCAGCAATTTCAAATTTAGCCTTCTATTTACTCGACGATTCACTAAATCAAGTACCAATTGGTATTGCGGGTGAAATTTATATTGCCGGCATTGGTGTCGCCGAAGGTTATGTTAATGCACCAGAATTAACTGCGGACAGTTTTGTTTTATTGCCACAATTTTCAACGTCAGTGTTGTATAAAACGGGAGATTTAGGCTGTTGGAATGAAGCCGGCGAAATTGAATATTTAGGTCGAAAAGATCAACAAGTTAAAGTATCGGGTTATCGAATCGAAACCGCCGAAGTGGATTTTGCATTACGCCAATTTCCGACTATCAATCAAGCGGTCGTTACCACACAGCGCGATGTCAATGGACAAAGTGCTTTATGTGCTTATTACACACGTGCCAAAAAAGTCGAATTATTCCCTTCAATTGCCGAGTTTTATGTTTATGACGATGTCGTTTACGGCAGTATGGCAACCGATTATGCGCGTAACGATCGTTATCGTGCGGCATTTGGCAAAGTATTGAAAGGCAAAACGGTTGTCGAAATCGGACCAGGGCCGGAAGTGATTTTAAGTCGCTTATGTTTAGAAGCTGGCGCAGAAAAGATTTATGCGATTGAATTGCTCGAAGAAACGTATCTTAAAGCAAAACAAACTTTAAAACGCTTAGGTTTAGAAGACAAAATCCAGTTAATACATGGCAATGCGATGACAACAGAATTGCCTGAAAAAGTAGATTATTGTATTTCTGAAATTGTCGGTGGCATTGGTGGTTCGGAAGGTGCGGCGAAAATTATCAATTCTGCGCGGCGGTTTTTACACAATCCACAAAATATGTTGCCAACGCGCAGTTTGACCAAAATTGCCGCAATGTCTTTACCTGAAAGTGATTTTGAATTCAATTTTTCAGCCATTGCCGCACATTATGTGGAACGTATTTTTGCACAAGTCGGTTATCCATTTGACTTACGTTTATGTGTCAAAAATTTTGCAGAAAGTGCAATTTTAACGAATGCCGATGTGTTTGAAGATTTGGATTACACACACGAAATTCCATTAGAAACACAGCACGAAATTGTTTTAAATTTTGAACAAGACAGTATTTTTACAGGCTTTTTGGTTTGGCTTACGCTTTATCCG
>DALYHZ010000224.1:0-782 GCA_031970635.1 Methylococcaceae bacterium
AGCAAGGCTTTTGCCAACCAAACACGTTACGGGTGGGGTTGCCCCAAGGCGTGCATTCGTAATTTTGGTTACCTGCCAAAAAATCCAAGTACAAAGACGAGTGGTTTAATTTCCATTTGCGACCTTTGCCAAGTTTGAAAATACCACGGAATAATTCTTTAACGTCGTTACCTTTGATAAAAACGTCTTGTTGTGGCGCATGTTCGTAACTGAACCCTGGCGCAATCGTGATACCTTCTACGCCCAATTCGGTAACGTAATCTAAAAATTCTGCAACCTCTGGCGCAGTTTCACCTTGAAACAAAGTGCAATTGATATTGACACGAAAACCTTTATCTAATGCCAATTTAATGGCTTCTACCGCACGGTCAAAAACACCTTCTTGACAAACTGACGCATCGTGACGTGCTTTCATTCCATCTAAATGAATTGAAAACGTTAAATAAGGCGATGGTTTGTAATCGTCGATACGTTTTTTCAAAAGTAGCGCATTAGTGCATAAATAAACGAATTTTTTACGCGCAATTAAACCTTCAACAATTTTTGGCATTTCTTTATGAATTAAAGGTTCGCCACCTGGAATAGAGACCATCGGTGCGCCGCATTCATCAACCGCTTGCATACATTCTTCAAACGATAAACGTTTATCCAAAATGTCGTCAGGATAGTCGATTTTGCCACACCCAGCGCATTCCAAATTACACTTAAATAACGGTTCAAGCATTAACACGAGCGGGTATTTTTTCGCGCCTTTGAGTTTTTGTTTAATTAAATAACTGCCC
>DALYHZ010000224.1:796-3105 GCA_031970635.1 Methylococcaceae bacterium
ATTGTTGACGTAACGGAACACCCATAAGATAACGCTCTCCAAAAAATATAAAAAATAACGTTGTAGTTATAAAACAACATACAATCCAACTTAAAAATCAGTGTATTATGAAAAATGCAAATGCTTTCATACGCTTATCCAGCTTCAAATTAGAATACCCTTTTTTCAAGCGCGACTCCAGTATTTGCAAAAAATTGTCGTGTACTAATTTAATTTATTTAAATAACCTTCTGTTTTTGCAGTGAATCAATTTTTCAAAAAAGTGGTTTTAGTATATTCACAACAAAACAACATTGCTTTGCAAATCCCCAACAAACAGTCTATGATTACGCGTAAATAAACGCCTTACTTAAAAATACCATTCTGCGAATTCATAGCCAAAATATGACCCACGAAACTCAAACCGTTTTAGATGATTCAAAATCATTACATGATTTGTCTGATAACCAATTTCAAGCTGTATTACTTGACGGTGTTTCTCGAACTTTCGCATTAACCATTCCGCAACTTCCAAAAATGCTATATGGTGCGGTAGCCAACGCCTATTTATTATGTCGTATCGTAGACACGATTGAAGACGAAGTGTCGCTTTCACCCGAGCAAAAACGTTATTTTTGTACCGAATTTATTAATGTCGTAAAAACAGGGGAAAATTCTGAAGTGTTTGCGCTTGAACTCGCCCCACTCCTTTCGGAACAAACCATTCCTGCCGAACATCAATTGATTCATGTTTTGCCTCGCGTCATTCAAATTACGCACAGTTTTGATTCTGACCAAATTCAAGCCTTGGCGCAATGCGTGGAGACGATGGGTAAAGGAATGCCGATTTTTCAGGCGCAAAATTTGCATGATGGTTTGGCAACACTCGCCGAAATGGATAAATATTGTTATTACGTTGCCGGTTGTGTGGGGGAAATGTTAGCGAAATTGTTTTGCCATTATTCGCCTGAGATTGCTCAACATGAAAATGAATTATTGAAATTATCGGTATCGTTTGGACAAGGTTTGCAAATGACCAACATTTTGAAAGATATTTGGGATGACGCGCAACGTGGTGTGTGTTGGTTGCCACAAGATATTTTTACTGAAACCGGTTTTGATTTAAAAACGTTAGCACCAGAAACCAATGATGCCGCGTTTAGCGCAGGTTTGGAACATCTAATCAGCATCGCGCAAGGGCATTTACATAATGCGTTGCGTTACACATTGCTTATTCCCGCGCACGAAACGGGGATTCGTAAATTTTGTTTATGGGCATTAGGCATGGCAATTCTGACATTACGAAAAATTAAAAGTAATTTGAAATTCAATCGCTCTGAGCAAGCAAAAATTACCCGTAATAGTGTTAAAGCAACCATTGTTGCGACGAATTTAACGGTACGCAGTGATTTTTTACTCACTGCTCTTTTTAATGTTGCCAGTCGCGGATTAACCACGCCCGATTGGACTTATCAAAACCAACAATGATTTTTAAGGATGACCGTCATGTTTAAAGAATCTCAAGATCACGCTTCACATCCTGCTACCAGTTCGGCAACGCCAATTCATTCCAAAGCCTATAATTTAGACAACGCCATTAAACAGGCGCAAGACAAATTATTAAGTTTGCAACACGCGGATGGTTACTGGGTATTTGAACTCGAAGCGGATTGCACTATCCCCGCCGAATACATCATGATGATGCACTACATCGGTGACATCGATGAATCGTTGCAAGCAAAAATTGCGGTGTATTTACGTTCGCGTCAATCTAGCGATGGCAGTTATCCATTATTTACCGGCGGACTGGGTGATATTAGCTGTAGCGTTAAAGTTTATTACGCACTCAAAATGGCTGGCGATGATATTAACGCACCGCACATGGCAAAATTGCGTGAATGGATTTTAAGTCAAGGTGGCGCAGCAAAAGCAAATGTCTTTACACGCATTGCATTAGCAACGTTTGAACAATTGCCATGGCGGGGCGTGCCGTATATTCCAGTGGAAATTATGTTATTTCCAAAATGGTTTCCATTTCATATCGACAAAGTGTCGTATTGGTCACGCACGGTAATGATTCCGTTGTTTATTTTATGTACGCTGCACGCAAAAGCCAAAAATCCAAATAATGTCAGCATTCTCGAATTATTCACGACACATCCTGATAAAGAACAGCATTATTTCCCTGAACGCACCTTATTAAACAAATTCTTTTTAGGTTTAGATAAATTAGGTCGTGTCACACGTCCGTTAATTACTGAATCGATGCACCAATTGGCTGTTAAAAAAGCGCACGATTGGTTTGTTGAACGCTTAAATGGTGAAGACGG
>DALYHZ010000224.1:3122-4208 GCA_031970635.1 Methylococcaceae bacterium
CATGGTCAATGCGTATGAAGCGTTGTTATTACTCGGTTATGATAAAGAACATGAATTAGTGGTTACCGCACGAAAAGCTATTGATAACTTGCTTGTCATCAACGAAAAAGATGCGTATTGCCAACCTTGTTTATCGCCTGTTTGGGATACAGGTTTGAGCGCGTTAGCGTTGCAAGAAGTACAAAAAGCACAAGCCTCTAAAACAACAAGCGACAGTTTGGCGCGTGCTTATGATTGGTTAAAATCCAAACAATTACTCGACGAACCGGGTGATTGGCGTATTTCACGTCCGAATTCAAAAGGTGGCGGTTGGGCATTTCAATTCAACAACCCGCATTACCCGGACGTAGATGACACAGCGGTTGTCGCATTTGCGATGGCAGAAGCTGAAAATGCAGGTGAATTAGACGATTCCATTCATCAAGCCACGCGCTGGATTATGGAAATGCAATCGAAAAATGGCGGTTATGGCGCATTCGATGTGGATAACACTTACTACTATTTGAACGAAATTCCGTTTGCCGATCATGGCGCGTTGCTCGATCCACCAACGTCTGACGTGAGTGCGCGTTGTGCAATGTTAATGGCAAAAGTGGCGAAAAATCATCCCGAATATGCCAGCGCGTTAGAGCGCACGATTGCTTATTTACGCACCGAGCAAGAAGCCGATGGTTCATGGTTTGGACGCTGGGGAACGAATTATATTTATGGCACGTGGTCAGTGTTACTCGCCTTAGAACAAACCCATTTGCCAAAAACAGACCCGATGTTTACGAAAGCCGCAACATGGTTGAAAAGTATGCAACGCGCTGATGGTGGTTGGGGCGAAGATAATCACAGCTATCATGACGTAAGTTTTAGCGGTAAATATCAATTTAGCACCGCGTTTCAAACCGCATGGGCAGTGTTAGCATTGTGTGCGGCTGGCGAAGCGAAAAGCCCTGAAGTGAAAGCGGGAATTGATTTTATTTTACGCGCTCAACAAGCTGATGGGGTTTGGAATGACAAATGTTTCACCGCACCGGGCTTTCCAAAAGTGTTCTATTTGAAATATCATGGTTACGATAAATTTTTCCCTTTGTGGGC
>DALYHZ010000225.1:0-4203 GCA_031970635.1 Methylococcaceae bacterium
CCCCGTGATGCTGAACCGGGCACCGACGCTGCACCGTTTGGGGATTCAAGCCTTCGAACCAACGTTAATTGAAGGTAAAGCGATTCAATTACATCCGTTGGTTTGTAGCGCGTTCAACGCCGACTTTGACGGTGACCAAATGGCGGTACACGTTCCGTTATCAATCGAAGCGCAATTAGAAGCGCGGACGTTGATGATGGCAACGAACAATATTTTATCGCCAGCGAATGGCGAGCCTGTTATCAATCCTTCGCAAGATATGGTTTTGGGGTTGTATTACATCAGCCGTGAAAAAATGAATGCCGTTGGTAACGGCAGTATTTTCGGTAGCGTTGGTGAAATCCACAAATCTTTGCTTGAAAAAGCCGTGGAATTGCAATCTAAAATTCAATTGCGTATTACTCAAAAAATGACCGATGAAGCCGGTGTTGTTTCTCATAAAACGCATCGTGTTGAAACAACGGTTGGACGTGCATTGATTTGGGAAATGATTCCAGCAGGTATGCCGTTCGAGTTGGTCAATTGCGATATGACGAAGAAAAATATTTCGCGCTTGATTAACTACAGTTATCGTTACATGGGTAACAAAGATACAGTCATTTTAGCAGATCAATTGATGTATTTAGGTTTCAAATATGCGACCCGTTCGGGCGTGTCATTTGGTATCGAAGACATGGTAATTCCAGCTAAAAAAGACGATATTTTGGCGGCTTCTAATGCAGAAGTGAACGAAATCCAAAGTCAATATTCTGCTGGTTTAGTTACAGACGGCGAACGCTACAATAAAGTTGTCGATATTTGGTCACATGCGAACGATCAAATTGCGAAAGTGATGATGGAAGGTTTGGGCAAAGAGAGTTTTGTCGATGAACAGGGCGAAACGAAAGAGCAAAAATCATTCAATTCTATCTTTATGATGGCGGAGTCAGGTGCGAGGGGTTCTGCGGCACAGATTCGACAATTAGCGGGTATGCGTGGTTTGATGGCAAAACCAGATGGTTCGATTATTGAAACGCCAATTACCGCGAATTTCCGTGAAGGCTTAGACGTATTGCAATACTTTATTTCAACACACGGTGCGCGTAAAGGGTTGGCGGATACCGCTTTGAAAACAGCGAACTCTGGTTACTTGACACGTCGTTTAGTTGATGTCGCGCAAGATTTGGTGATTAGTTCACAAGATTGTGGTACGACTAATGGGTTGTCAATGACACCTATTATCGAAGGCGGCGATGTTGTTGAACCATTATCTGAACGTGTATTAGGACGTGTTGCGGCTATCGATGTGATGGATAAGTCAGGTGAAAATATTCTTGTACCAAAAGGTACATTGCTTGACGAAGACTGGGTGGCGAGATTAGAAAAAAACAGCGTTGATCATGTTTTAGTCCGCTCGATTATTACTTGTGAAAGTCGTCACGGTGTTTGTGCGGCATGTTACGGTCGTGATTTAGGGCGTGGGCATTTGGTCAATATTGGTGAAGCTGTTGGTGTTATCGCGGCACAATCGATTGGTGAGCCGGGTACACAGCTTACCATGCGTACTTTCCATATTGGTGGTGCGGCTTCACGAGCGGCGGCGATTAGTAACGTTCAAGTTAAATCAGCGGGGGCAGTTAGATTAAGTAATTTAAAAAGCGTTATTAACCGTGAAGGAAACTTAGTTGCGGTATCGCGTTCTGGTGAAGTTGGCGTTGTGGACGAATACGGTCGTGAACGTGAACGTTATAAAATTCCTTACGGTGCCGTACTTTCTAAACAAGAAGGTGAACGTGTTGAAGCAGGTGAAATTATTGTTACTTGGGACCCATTCACTCATCCGGTTATCACAGAGGTGGACGGTATTGTTGAATTAAATGCGTTCGTTAATGGTGTCACTGTACAGACACAATCGGATGAAATAACGGGTTTGAGTTCGCTGGTGGTTATCGATCCGAAACAACGTGGTAGCGCAGGTCGTGAATTACGTCCGATGGTTAAACTTTTGGATACCGATGGTAATGCTATTTATTTGCCAGGAACAGAAATTCCAGCGCAATATTTCTTACCCGCAGGTGCGATTGCGAGTATTAAGGATGGAGAAGAAGTAAAAATTGGTGACGTATTAGCGCGTATTCCTCAAGAATCTAGTAAAACGCGTGATATTACCGGTGGTTTGCCGCGTGTTGCTGATTTGTTTGAAGCTCGTAAAACAAAAGACCCTGCAATTCTTGCGGAAGCGACAGGAACGATTTCGTTTGGTAAAGAAACGAAAGGAAAACAACGCGTCACAATCACGGATGTGACGGGTGAACAATTTGAAACCCTAATTCCTAAATGGAGGCACATTACGGTATTTGAAGGGGAGCAAGTTGAAAAAGGCGAAACGATTGCTGAAGGTGAATTAACACCTCACGATATTTTGCGTTTACGCGGTGTAGAAGAGTTGGCGAATTATTTGGTTAAAGAAATTCAAGATGTTTATCGTTTACAAGGTGTAAAAATTAACGACAAACATATAGAAGCCATTATTCGACAAATGTTGCGTAAAGTTGAAATCACTGCTTCTGGTGACACCAGTTTCTTAAAAGGAGAACAAGTGGAACGTGCTGCGTTACGCGAAGAAAATGATCGTATTGAAGCTGCGGGAAAAATTCCGGCAAGTTATGATTCGGTGTTACTTGGTATCACAAAAGCATCATTAGCAACAGAGTCTTTCATTTCTGCTGCGTCATTCCAAGAAACAACGCGTGTGCTAACGGATGCTGCGGTTCGTGGTTTGAGTGATAATTTACAGGGATTGAAAGAAAACGTCATTGTTGGACGGTTAATTCCAGCAGGAACAGGGTTGGCATACCACGAAAGCCGACGACAACGGTTTGCATTTTCTGAAACTGCTAATGAAATAGATTCTTCGTCAGTTATTGATGTGGATGATGTAGAAGAGGCATTGAAACAGGCGTTAAATATTTAGGCTTGACCTAACGTAAAATAATAAGTATTATAATCTGCTACAGTCAGTTATTGTGCTTTTATCTAATTTGAGATCAGTCGGAATCGCTTTATTCGGTTTTTTTGCTAGACTGACAGTTAAAATATATTTCGGAGTAAAAATATGGCCACGATCAATCAATTGGTCCGCAAGCCTCGTGCTAGAAAAATAGAAAAAAGTAACGTTCCTGCTTTGGAGGCATGTCCTCAGCGGCGGGGGGTGTGTACTCGGGTTTATACGACAACACCAAAGAAGCCTAACTCCGCACTTAGAAAAGTGGCTAGGGTGCGATTGACTAATGGTTCTGAAGTGAGTAGCTATATCGGTGGTGAAGGGCATAATCTTCAGGAACACTCGGTTGTTCTAATTCGTGGTGGTCGTGTTAAGGATTTGCCTGGTGTTCGGTATCACGTTGTTCGCGGTAGTTTAGATGCTTCTGGGGTGAATAACAGAAAATGCGGTCGTTCCAAATATGGAACAAAGCGTCCTAAGAGCTAATTTATTTGGTAAGTAAATGTCAAGAAGAAGAGTAGCTACAAAAAGAGAAATTATTCCTGATCCTAGATTTGGTAGTGTAATGCTGACTAAGTTTATGAATATGATTATGGAAAGCGGCAAGAAATCAGTTGCTGAGAGTATTATTTATGGCGCGCTGGAAGTTATTGAACGCAAAGGTCATGAAACACCGTTAGATATTCTTTCTAAAGCATTGGAAAATGTTCAGCCTCGTGTAGAAGTTAAATCACGTCGAGTGGGCGGGGCAACCTATCAGGTTCCTGTTGAGGTTCGCCCGGCGCGTCGAATGGCGCTGGCTATGCGTTGGTTAATTGATGCAGCTCATAAGCGAAATGAACGTGGCATGGCTGCTAAATTGGCGAGCGAATTGTTGGATGCGTTTGAAAGTAGAGGTTCTGCTGTTAAGAAACGTGAAGATACACATCGTATGGCTGAAGCAAATAAGGCATTTTCACATTATCGCTGGTAAATTTAGGTAATTGAGCGCCGTGGCACGTAAAACACCGATAGAGCGCTATCGCAATATAGGCATCATGGCTCACATTGATGCCGGTAAGACGACAACGACGGAACGTATATTGTATTACACTGGCGTGTCTCATAAAATTGGGGAAGTTCATGATGGTGCTGCAGTCATGGATTGGATGGTGCAAGAGCAAGAAAGAGGGATTACGATTACATCTGCTGCAACGACTTGTTTTTGGTCTGGGATGCGT
>DALYHZ010000226.1:0-4154 GCA_031970635.1 Methylococcaceae bacterium
CCATTCAATACGATTGGCATTATTGGCAAACCTAGCGATCCAAGTATTGCAAATACGCTCACGCGCCTTTGTGATTACCTCACTGCACAACATTATCGTGTCGTGGTCGCGCAAGACAGTGCGCGTTTTGTTCAAGAAAACAAAGTGCGCGTGAGTGACGTAGCAGAATTAGGTTTGCAATGCGACGTGGTAATCGCATTAGGAGGGGATGGTACATTTCTTAGCGCAGCACGCGCCATTGTCACGCACGACATTCCGTTAATTGGCGTAAATTTGGGACGATTGGGTTTTTTAGTCGATATTTCACCTTCGACATTGCTTGAAACGCTCGCGCAAATGTTGGCGGGACGCTATACAAAAGAGCAACGTTATTTATTGCGAGCCAAAATTATCCGCAATAATCAAATCATTCACGAAGAAACTGCCGTCAATGAAGTGGCTATTCATCGTTGGATTACGCCAAGTATGATTGAAATCATCACTAAGATTGATGACGTTTTTTTAAATTCACAACGTTCTGATGGGCTAATTATCGCCACGCCAACCGGTTCAACCGCATATTCACTATCTGCTGGCGGTCCTATTTTATATCCATCGCTAAACGCGCTGGTATTAGTGCCACTCAATCCGCATACTTTATCAAATCGTCCGATTGTGATTCATGATTCGGCAGAAATTGAAATCAGTTTTTGTCAAAATAAACAAATTAACGCATTGGTAACATGCGATCACATTGAAATTCCTGACGTGTTAATCAGTGACAAAATTTTGATTAAAAAAGACCCCCTGCCCTTTACTATTTTGCATCCAGATGGACACGATTTTTTTGAAATTTTGCGAAATAAATTGAATTGGAGTCATTGAGACATTTTAACCCTCACAAGAATGCGTAAATCCTGTAAAATTCGCATTCCTAAACTCCAATCACTCGGACTTTCTATGACATCTGCTAAATACCGTTCCATTTTTTCGCCATCAACAGCACAACAACGTAAAGAAAATTTCGATGACTATTGGGTATTTACCCAACAACACGGCGGTGAATTATTAGAAAACGACAAAGATTTAGCCATTAAACGCGCTAAATTAGAATACTTTCAAAACAATCCCGTTAAATTACGCAAGCCATTAGCCAATCCTGATGCGTTTTATCGTAATTACATTGAAATGCACGATAAGCCAGAAACGTTAGACAAAATGACGTTAATGCTCACCGGCATTTATAAATTTGCTCGCCATGAATGGGTAGGCATTAAAGGCGCGTGGGATGTTGTCCCAAATATGGAAAATTCGCACAGTATCGAAGATAAAATCAGTCGCGTGCATTTAGCCGAAGAGTTTTGCCATGTACGTTTATTTGATGAAATGCTTAAAACTTGTGGATTAGACAAAGTGGAATGGGTGCCGTTGTCGCCATGGAAAGAAAAAGTTTATGAACAATTCCCCAAATTTCCAGGTTTTTTGATGGACACGCCAGCATTTGTTACCGAATTGATGGGCGTAACGTTTTACTTTCATTTACACCGTTTATTTGACGACGTTCTTGCTGATGAACCCGAAGTGCGCGATCGTCTGAAAGAATTACTCGACGAAATCACGATTGATGAAATTGCACACGTTGGACAACGTCGCAATTTTATCGGCGATATTGGAATTAAAGTTTCCAAATGGTTGGTGAAACCGTTTTACACGCTATTCTTTAATGATATTCCTGAAGTCGCGCAATTGTTTGACGTGAAAAAAATGATTCGTGACGGCGAAGGGTTTGATTTCAACACCGTCCCTGATCATATGATTGCAAAAAGCTGGATTCCTTCCTATTGCAAAATCTAGGGGGTTACGAGACATTTTTTAATATTCATCCCCCCTCGCTGTGAATAACGATAGGGGATGTTTTTATAGTGACAATCCCCAAAGAAAGCTAGCTTTAAAACAGGTAAATAATTTTTACAGGGATATTTTCTGATGAACTCACATTCATGTTTACAGAGTGGGATTTTGTTGCGTCAAAAATACCACACGTTACGGTTTACACTGACTTCGATCATCAGCGTACTGATAATTTTGGTGTCCATATTCATGTTGAGTATTTCTTACTACGGCGGCATCGACTTGTCATTAGTGTTATCAAAAAGCTTAATGACTGAGGTCACAAAAAATATTACCGATAAAATTGACGACCTTTTAGGTTCAGCGGAAAAGGAGAATGAGATTATCAGTAAGTTGATTACTCAAGGCATCCTAACACCTACTACCGATGGGCGGCGTACCATGAATCTTGCTGCGACCTTAATGACCAACAATAAACATTTCTCATCTGTGGAAATCGCTCTTCCTAATGGTTCCAAATACAACGTATCCATGGAGTCAGATGGTAGTATCGTTCGGCGTTCTGATATAAGAACAAAAACGAACGTCATCCGAACCTACTTTTACGATAATCCCAGTTTTCCAAGTAAAGAAAAGGACAGCGTGAAGAGTCTGGAAAAAGGCTATGATGCACGCACCAGACCTTGGTTCATCGAAGCGGTTAATGCGCAAAAAATGGTGTGGACTGACATGTATGTGTCTAGCACCGCAAAGCAATTCGTATATTCGTGTGTTATGCCCGTTTACGGCGAAAAAAATAATCTTCTTGCTGTCACGGCTATCGATATCCAGCTCGGTACACTGTCTGAATTTCTCGGCACACTCAAAATTCTCGAACATGGCAAAGCGTTCATCATGAACAATCATGATCAAGTAATCGCCGTCCCGATTCATTCTATGGAAGAACTCGACAAACTTTTCAAAAAAAATCCTGAAGGTAGCAGTGAACCATACCAATTTTACAATGCTGAAGAATTGCCAGATCACGATATACGAGAAGCCATTCTGACATACCGTCGTGATGGAAAAAATTTCTTTGAATTGGCAGGCAAAGATAGCGAACCTCTGACTATCAACATGGTTGAATACTCTTACGAAAAAAATTCAACCTTTAAAATTGGAATTATTGTTCCGAAAAGCGACATTATTGGCGGGGTTATCAGAAATACACATTTCATGATTCTTGGCGTGTTACTGTCCATGTTCTTCATTCTTTTGGTTGGTTTTCGTGTGTCTAAGCGAATATCCATTTCTCTTGCCGTACTGAGCGATGAAGTGAACAAGGTGAGCAAATTAGAATTAGACTCAAGCGTTTTAGTTAACAGTAATATTCAGGAAATTGCGACAATCGAAGATGCTGTCAGGAACATGAAGAATGGATTGCGTTCGTTTAAAAAGTACGTTCCCTCTGAGCTAGTCATGCAACTAAATACACTCAATAAAGAAGCTGTCCTCGAAGGTGAGCGCAAACATCTTAGTATTTTCTTCTCAGATATTGCAGATTTCACCTCTATTTCCGAACAGCTATCACCAGAAGAACTTGTTCAACAATTAAGCATCTACTTTGATGGAATGAGTCGCTCCGTTCTCAGCAATGGTGGAACGCTAGATAAATACATCGGCGATGCCATCATGGCGTTTTGGGGCGCACCTATCTCGCAAGAAAATCACGCTCGTCTCGCCTGTGAAGCTGCCCTCGAGTGCCAACAGTATCTCGAACATCTAGCGATAGAGTCTGAGAATATGGGGCATCATGTTTTCCATACCCGTATTGGCATTCATACTGGCGAGGTAATCGTTGGTAATATTGGATATGAAGATCGCATGAACTACACGGTTATCGGAGATGCGGTGAATTTAGCTAGCCGACTGGAAGGACTTAACAAGTTCTATCGTACAAAAATTATCATCAGCGAAGACACTTTCAAGCAAGTACAGGATGAATTCATCGCCCGCAAGCTCGACATTGTCAAAGTTAAAGGTAAATCTCAAGGGGTACCTATTTATGAACTGATTGCTGCCCGAGGTTGCCTGAATAGCACGGAAGAGAAATTCTTACAATCGTACGAACAAGCGATTGAGTTTTACTTGAAACGATCTTGGCTTGAGGCGAGGCAGGCATTTGTCGAAACGGAGAAACTATCTCCTAGAGGAATCGATTACCCTTCTAAAATTCTTGCCGAACGATGCGATAAATTCATGCAACATGAACCAGAATCAGATTGGAATGGCATTTATACACATTAGATTAACGTGATGTTCGGCTTTCAAATTTAAAGCCGAAC
>DALYHZ010000227.1:0-4138 GCA_031970635.1 Methylococcaceae bacterium
AGCGCTAGCCGGTAAAAAGAGCGGAAAAACGACATAAAGTAGGTAAAAGAAAATGACTACGATAGCAAAGATAATACTTAAACCACCTGCGATAACCGCGCGACGCATAACAGCATCTTTAAGCAATCGCCATTTTTCATAGTGTGAAGTTGTCGCAGCATTTAGCGATTGTGTTGTCGAATTATTTATTTCAGACATAAATTCTTTTTTCAAAAAGTTCAAGGCAAAAAGCGCAAGACAAGGAACTTAAAATTCGCTTGAACCTTGCGCTTTGGAAAATGTGAGCCTTGTTTATTATTTTAAGGTCGTTAAAACTTTTTCGACCACTTTAGCAGGCAACGGAATGTAACCGTCTTTGATAACAACTTGTTGACCCGTTTTTGAAAGTACCATTTTCATGAATTCATTTTCTAATGGTGCTAACGGTTGATTTGGTTTTTTATTAACGTAAACGTACAAGTAACGAGTTAATGGATATGAACCATTTACTGCATTTGCAGGCGTTGCTTCAACAAAGTTTGTTGAACCTTTTTTCGCTAAAGGCACCATTTTCACGCCAGAGGTTGTATAACCCATGCCAGAATAACCGATACCGTTTGCAGAAGATGTTACTGATTGAACCACTGACGCAGAACCAGGTTGTTCATTTACGTTATTTTTGAAGTCACCTTTACATAAAGCGTGATCTTTGAAATAACCGTAAGTACCTGAAACGGAATTACGTCCGTAGAGCTGAATTGTTTTAGTTCCCCATGCTGCAACACCCGCATCACCCCAAGTGTTGATTTCATGTGCGCCGCCACATTTTAATGTGCTTGAGAAAATGGCATCCACTTGTTCCATTGTTAATCCTTTAATAGGATTATCTTTGTTTACCATAACCGCCAATGCGTCGACTGCTACTGGAATTGCGGTTGGTTTATAGCCATATTTACTTTCGAAGGCTTCTAATTCATCGTCTTTCATTTCACGACTCATAGGACCTAAATTCGATGTACCTTCTGTCAATGCTGGTGGCGCAGTTGACGAACCGGCAGCTTGAATTTGAATATTGACGTTAGGATAAACACGGTTGAATTCTTCTGCCCACAAGGTCATTAAATTCGCTAAGGTATCTGAACCGACACTAGATAAATTGCCTGCAATACCGCTGGCTTTTTGATAGTCTGGAATGCTTGCGTCAACCGTTTGCACTGCGCTTGCGCTGACACTTACCAAACTTGCTGATAAACCCATTGCTGCTAATAACAATTTATTTTTGAAAAGCTGTTTCATGAAGGTATCTCGAAATAAGATGGAAGAAATATATAGAAATCTTAGTCATTATGCGAAGCAAAAATGACAAGATTATTACAATACTCCTTTCAAGAAACTAAAAACAAGTTTTCAATGATGAGGACTTATCGCAGCTAAAACTTGTGCTAATAAATCAGGTTGTCCGGTCGCAAAATATTGCGCGTCGGTTTCGCGGCGTAACCAAGTAAATTGCCGTTTAGCGAGTTGGCGTGTAGCAATAATGGCTTTTTCTGTCATGGTTGCAAAATCATACTCGCCTTGCAAATATGCCCACGCTTCGCGATAACCCACTGCGCGAATAGCGGGTAATTTATCGTGCAAATCTCCGCGCAAATATAATTTTTTAACTTCCGCTAAAAAGCCCTGTTCTAGCATGGCATGAAAACGTTTGGCGATAATGTCATGCAAAATTTTTCTATCATCAGGGGCGATAATGAATTTTTGTAGATGGTATGGCAACGGATTTTCTGGCTCTGCTGAAAAAAAATCACTCAACGATTTACCTGTAATTTCATAAACTTCTAATGCACGTTGCACACGTTGTGGGTCGTTGGGATGAATACGCGCGGCGGAGACTGGGTCAACTTTTTGTAAACGCTGATGTAGCGCGATATTACCATCGCGAGCGAGTTCAAACTCCAAACGTGTTCTAATTTCTTCATCAGCAGGCGGCAATGCAGCTAACCCTTTTGTCAACGCATTGAAATATAACATTGTGCCACCGACTAAAATCGGTAACTTGCCACGCGCGGTAATTTCTGCCATTAACGCCAATGCTTCCGTACGAAATTGTCCGGTCGAAAATGATTCACTCGGGTCAAGAATATCAATCAGATGATGTGGAATGCCGCCGCGTTCTTCTAAAGTCGGTTTGGCTGTGCCAATGTTCATGCCTTTAAAAACCAGAGCCGAATCGACGCTGATAATTTCGCCATTTAACGCTTGAGCCAATTGCACCGCTAAAGCCGTTTTACCCGATGCAGTCGGTCCCATCAATAAAATGGCGGGCGGTAAAGTTTGAAATGTCATTACAAATAGTTATAAGCAAATTTTGCGATTTGTGAATACGATGTATCGCCGATGAAAAATTCTGACCAACGGCTTGGGTCAAATTTAATATCTTCGCTATCCCATTTAAATAATTTAATTAGACTTTCCATCAATTTTTTATCCATATAAACGTAATTCATGGCAACACGATTGCTCATAATAATCGGATTGTAATTGTCTTCTGTTCGCCGCACGATAAAACAACCTGAGCGATATAAGCTATATAAAATTTTAAATACCGATGATTGATCGTCTGGGTCAAATGAAAGTGCTTTGGTAATTTGTTCTGAGGCCGCTTTTAAACCTACGCCACCATAAGGTTCACTTTCAGCCAATAAAATATCGAGTTGTTGATAAATTTTTTCGCGTTGCGAGTGCGGCGGAAAGTCATTTTTCAAACTCAATTTGGATTTAACAAAATTATTGTAAATACGTTTCATATCATCAGCCGCAGGAACGGTCTGTTGTGCTTGTTGCTGTCCTTGGAAACGTTCAATGGCACTTTCATTTTCTGGGCTGTTGCACGATAACACAGGGTCTAAATCGCCCACATGACGTGGTGAAATCGAGAGCATGCCAAGTTTTTCAACCAATCGACACAAATCACCAAATCCTTGAAACGAATTGTATGCTGTAAAATCGACAGCTCGACTATTCTTAATTGCGGCGGCAATGGTGGATTGATTGGTTTTTAAACCGTTAGCTGTGTTGTAGCGAATTTTTTCAATTAACAAGTTGATTAAAATATTTTCATCGTCAGCGGCAGTTGATTCACTTTTTCGCATGCCATAATCATTTTTGCCGAAATCTTCGTGATAATAAAAAATGTCACACGCACTTCGATACAATTCGCCCACCGTATTTTTAGTGCTACCGATTCCGATAATGGTTTTACCGATTTCCTTAAGTTTAGAAAATACCGGCATATAGTCACGGTCATTGGCAATCACGGCAAAAATGTTGATGTCAGGATGCGTGTAAGCGACCGAAATGGCTTCAATGGCTAAACGAATATCGGACGTATTTTTGTAACCGTTGTAATAGGGAATATCTTCATGACGGATTAAATTTGCTTGCAACATTTCGCGTAATTCTTTTTTTCGCGTTTCTGAAATTGGCAATTTCATAATATCGCCAAACGAACGTCGAATACTAATTTCGCCATGTTTAGTCAGTTCTTTGACTTCTTTTTTTATATCCAAAGGCAAATCGTCATCTAAACAAAAGCCAACAAAATTATCCAAATCTATAAATAAAGCGATTCTATTTTTCTTTTCCATGTGTTTAACCGGTATTGATTAAAAAACGAATTTTTTAATGTGAAAATTATCACGATAAATTCGAGCTGTATTATGTGGACGAATGATGGATTCGACAACTGACATGCAGATTTTAATGTGCCGAAAGTTTAAAAAATTCGCAATACCCGCTAATCACACAACGACCACATAATGGTTTGCGTGCCATACATGTGTAACGACCATGCAAAATCAACAAATGATGCGCGTCTTGTTTAAATTTTTCGGGAATCACTCGAATCAATTCATTTTCAACAGCTAGCACCGTTTTAGCATGTGCTAATCCAATACGATTTGCGACGCGAAAAATATGTGTATCCACGGCAATCGTCGGTTCACCAAACGCCGTATTTAATATAACATTTGCGGTTTTGCGACCAACCCCGGCTAATTTTTCCAATGCTGCGCGCGTATTTGGCACATCACCATCGTGTCGTTCAAGTAATTGTTTACATAACGACATCATATGCTCCGCTTTCCTGTTAAATAAACCA
>DALYHZ010000228.1:0-4109 GCA_031970635.1 Methylococcaceae bacterium
GTAATCCCTATTTACTCAGCGTTTCAGATGTCGAAGGCATGGTCGGTTTAGATTGGGGAGTTTATGGTGTGCCTGAAACGTTTGTGATTGATAAAAAAGGTATAGTGCGACACAAACAAACAGGACCTGTAGATTCAACAATTTTGCAAACAGTAATTATGCCGTTAATTGAAAAATTGAATGCGGAGACAGAATGAAAAAATTCGTTTTATGTTTAGCCTTTTTAAGCCAAAGCGTTTGTGCCGAAATTGAAGTGTATCAATTCGCCAATCCTGAAATCGAACAACGTTATCAAACCTTAACCGAAGAATTACGTTGTTTGGTGTGTCAAAATCAAAACATTGCCGATTCACATGCCGAACTGGCGCAAGATTTACGGCGCAAAGTGTATGAAAAACTCAATGCCGGCGAAAGCAATCAACAAATCATTGATTACATGACAGCGCGTTACGGTGATTTCGTGTTGTACCGTCCGCCATTTAATAGTCGAACGTTAATTTTGTGGCTAACCCCGATTTTAACGTTAATCGTTGGTGGATTCGGTTTTTGGTCATTACTCAAACGCCGCAAAAATGAAGAACCCGAATTATCTGCCAGCGAACGCGAACGCCTTAACAAACTTTTACAATCCAAGAGTGATAAACAATGATTCAATTTAGTATTTTCGTCGCGTTATTCATTGTTATCGCGTTGTGTTTTTTACTGATTCCATTTTGGCTAAAACCAAAAATGACATCGCAAGATAATTCAGACATCAACATTGAACTTGCACAAAAAAAATTGCACGCATTGGAAACAGATTTAGCAAATGGCGTAATTACACAAGCACACTTTGAATCATTAAAAGAAGAATTACTATTAAATTTACAGCGTGATTTAAAACAAACAAATGCACACACGACGAACGAAAATAAAGGTCGTTGGCTAACAATTCCTTTGGGTATCGGTGTGCCATTGCTTGCGTTAGCGTTGTACAGCGTTAAAGGTGATTTGCGTGCATTTGATGATTCGGTGATTAACAACATGCCAAAAACTGCCGCAGACATTAACGCGATGGTTGAGAAACTCGCGCAAAAAATGCGACAAAATCCAAATGATTCGCAAGGTTGGATTATGTTAGCGCGTTCTTATAAAGTGTTGAAACGTTATCCCGAAGCGGTTGATGCGTTGCGAAAAGCGCGGACTTTATCAGGTGATGAATCTGACATCTTATTGCAATTAGCCGACATGCTTGCGATGGTAAACAATGGTTCATTACACGGCGAAGCGACTGAACTAGTGGAAAAAGTTTTAGCACAAGATGCCAATAATGAAATGGCTTTGTGGCTATACGGTTTAGGACATGCAGAAGAAGGTAAATTCAACGACGCTATTCGCTATTGGCAAAAGTTACAAACACACTATCAGCCGCAAGATGCCGATTATTTGGAAGTGCAAAAACTTATTGACCAAGCCCGCGAAGCCTTAGGACAAACAGTCGCAATGCCAGAAAATAAAGCGGTTGTCGGTGGTAAAAACATTCATTTATCCGTGACCTTAGATGACAAATTTAAAGCATCGGTCAGTCCTGATGATATTGTCTTTATTTACGCGCAACCCGTACAAGGTGGAAAAATGCCACTGGCGGCGATAAAAAAACAAGTGAAAGATTTACCATTAGAAATCACACTCGATGACAGTATGGCTATGATACCCAATATGACAATTTCATCGGTGGCAAACGTGCAATTGAGCGCGAGAATTAGTCACTCCGGTAATGCCATCGCACAAGCCGGTGAGCCTATTGGCAAAAAACAAATTTCAACACAAGTTGACAATGGTGTGGTGAAGTTAGTGATTAGTGAAACGGTAAAACCCTAAATATTGCCATCACTTATGCACCATTCTCGACTTCGTCATATTCTTGACATTAACAAGGTAATTTATTGAAATAATTAAACTATTACTTTTTGGTATTTATACTGCTTAGAGCTAAATATTATTGCTGGGTTTATCAACCCAATTTCATTCACGGTAAAAATTTTAGCTCTCATTATGAAAAAAAGTAACGTGCGTCATTTGACTACCGCATTGGCTGCGACCTCTTTTCTGGCTAGTCCATCCAGTCATGCACTGGGAATCGGTGACATGAAATTACATTCTGCGCTAAATCAAAATTTGCAAGCGGAAATTGCGTTGATTTTGTCTGAGGATGAAAAAGCGGTGGATTTTAAAGTTGGATTAGCACCTAACACGAAGTTCGATGAAGCAGGCATTCCATGGACGTTATTTTTATCTAAAATTAAATTTCAAACCGTCACACAAAACGGCAAAACCTTTATTAAACTCACGTCAACTGACGTTCTAAAAGAACCTTTTTTAGACTTTCTACTCGAAGTTAAAAGTGCAAAAGGGAGTTTATATCGTGAATTTACCGTTTTAATTGACCCACCTGCTGTTTATGCCGTAAACGAGAAATCGCCACCTGCACCAGCACAGGCTGAACTGCCGCAGCGGTTTGTTTTAGCACCCAGTGAAATCACGACACAAGAAAGTGATTACGGTCCAACGCGTCAAGATGAAACGCTTTGGAGCATTGCCGCCCAATTTAATAAACAAAATAATGTTTCAGTCGATCGAATGCTGGCGGCGATTTATATTGCCAATCCACAAGCCTTTTCTAGTAAAAAAACAAACTCGCTCATTGTGGGGAAGATGTTAAAAATCCCCAGTTTTTCAAAATCACCATCATTGTTTACAAAAACAGAACACGAACATCACGTGCAACCAAAACCGGTCACTCCAAAATCCGTTCGCATTGCAAAAACCTTGCAACATGAAAAACCAGCGAAATCAGAACCTGTTACAAGTGAACCTATTGCCATGCAGCAAAAAATGACTGAACTAGAAAAACAATTAGCTGCCATGAAAAAAACACTTGAAGAAAAAGATGCTCAAATAAATGCCTCTAAATCTATCGTCACACCTGCAAAAACAGAATCATCAACACCTGCTGTTACGGTTACCACACCACCTGTGATACCAACTGTTTCCCCCGTCGTTCAAGCGATATTGCCACCGCCTGTGCCAAAGCCAAGCGAACCTGTATTTGTAACACCGACACCAACCCAGCCTGTTGCGGTATTACCTCCGCCTTCATCACAGCCTGTTATGACACCGCCAGTTGTGACACCGCCAGTTGTGACACCGTCACCGGTAACAATGCCACAAGTGACAACACCTGCGCCAGTGATTACAACAACGTTTGGTAATTATTTTAATCTGCCTTCGGATTTATATTATTACATTGCCGGTGGCGTAGGTTCTTTGCTATTAGGTTTATTAGCATGGTTGCGTTTGCGTGAGCAAAATAAAACGATAGAG
The DNA here is from genome assembly GCA_031970635.1 of Methylococcaceae bacterium. Lineage (GTDB taxonomy): Bacteria > Pseudomonadota > Gammaproteobacteria > Methylococcales > Methylomonadaceae > UBA10906. The sequence continues at coordinate 3,364 of DALYHZ010000228.1, forward strand.
GTTTTAGCTAATCAAGACATAGAAATAACACAAGAAGAAACAGATGACATCACAACGACAGATAATAAAATAGAAGATTCAAGTGCTGTGATGCTTGATGATGTTGCCACTATGGACAATTCAGAATTTGAAGAGTTTGATATTAGCGAATTTAACAGTTTTATGAATAACGACTCAGACAAGCATAATGTCAATGACATATTGTATAAAGCAGATGTGTATTGTGCTTATGGCAATAGCGAGCAAGCCGAAAAATTGTTACACGAAGAATTTATTAGAGATCCACAAGCACATAGTTACGCCCTTAGACTGTTAAAACTTTACGTTGAACAAGACAATAAAACGGAATTTAAAAATTTTGTATCTGAGTTGGCAACACTTGGTAAAAACGATTTACCTGATTTTTGGTCACAAGTATCTGACATGGCAGCAACATTTTATCCAGAAGCCTTACTTTTTACACCACCAGCAATCTCTAACCCATTAACTTCAACGCCGTTTGATGAAATGTTTACAAATATAAATTTAGATAAAAAATTTGATGACAATCCTGGTTTTGATTCCATGCACTTTGAAAATTCTGACAATAAAGAAATCACGTTTGGCGAATTATCGGCGGAAGAAACCTTGTCTTCGGCAGATGTGACCGATTTGTTTGCTACACCGGCAGCGATTCCTGTTGCGACAAGCTCTATGGATAAATTATTTACCGATAACAGCCTTGATTTTAATGCCATGGGGTTTGA
>DALYHZ010000229.1:0-4103 GCA_031970635.1 Methylococcaceae bacterium
CAGGCACTTTCTCTTCCACACCTGAATGCACGATAGTATGCGTAGCACTCATGTCGGTGATTTTATAGTCGTAAGACATTTTTGCCGCATCATATTTTTTTAATTCTTCTGTAATCGTGCCGCCATTTTTCAATGTCAATGTGCGTGATGCACCTTTTTCATTGCCACCTGTTGCGGTAACGCCTTTGACCACTGGCAACCAAGATAAATCGTTATATTCTTTGATGATATTCCAAACTTTTGCAGCAGGTGCATTGATGGTGATTTCTTCTTCCATTTTTTGACGAACTGGACCATGTGCGCTTGCCACAGACGTAAACATAAACGCGCCAAGTGACATCAAAAGGGTTAGTTTTTTCATAATGATTTTTCCTAAAGGTGAAAATATAAAAATTACCGGCGCATTATATGCCAACTCATTCGCCTGAGCATTAGCGAATTTTTTTACGCGCCTTAACAGTAATCACTTCAAACGTTGCAATAATGTCACCGGACTCCTCAATCGGATAATGCGCCATCATGGTTTTTAAGGCTTTTTTGGTAGTCAAAGTTTTGCTGCGTTGCGTATTCACATTATGTGCGCCGATGTGTTTTAACTCGTGCATTAACGCCAAAACAGACGCATAACGCGAAACATAATTAAAACTGTTGATTTCAACGTCAACAAAATCAGCTTTTTCTAGCAAAATTTGTAATTGCTTTAACGTATAAAATTCATTGACGTGTGCGTAATCATCGACTTTTCCCCAAGCACTTTTTAACTCACACAGCGTTTGCGACCCAAATGTGCTGAAAATCAGTTCGCCGTCGGATTTCAAAATACGATGCAATTCGTTTAATGCGTTATCCAGCGGTAAACACCATTGCAAGGCTAAATTAGAAAATACCGTTTGAACGCTTTGCGCTGTAAAAGGCAATTGCTCTGCATCCGCACAAATGTAATGCGCTGAATCCTTCAATTTTTCTCGTGTTGTTTGCAACATTGGCAATGCTAAATCTAACGCAAACAAATCAGCATCCGTGCAATGCGGTAATAAGTTTTGCGTTAAAAACCCTGTGCCACAGCCTAAATCAAGCACTTTGCCCGTTAACTGTTTCGGCAAAAACGCTTGTAACAAATCACGTCCTACATTGCGCTGTAACTGAGCAACGTTATCGTAAGTGAGCGACGCATTAGCAAACGATTGTTTAATTTTTGTTTTATCTAATGCCATCAAAAAAAGCGTGAATTGTGTTTAAACAATTTTCAGGTTGTGTAACGAAAGGAATATGTCCTGCATTTTTTAAAATTGTAATGTTTAAATCTGGCTTTAAAGTTTGTAATTGTTCATGCACAGCAATTGGCACTAAGGCATCGTTATCGCTCAAAATCGCCGCAACGGAACACGTTAAATTTTTCAATATTAAACGTAAATCGCTATTTTGAAGTAATGCAAAACTGGTTTCCAATTTAAAACGCGCTTTGACTTCTTTTAAAAATTTGGGCAAACCCTGCACTTGTAGCGTTAAAAAACGTTGCAACATTTTACTTGGATTATCGTGTAACTGTTGAGCAAACGTATTTAACGTTGCTACTGGTGTGCCAATCCACGATTCAGTTTCAGCAAAACATGGGTTTGATGCCAGCAATATCAAACCTTGAACGCGATTGGTGTAACGCTCTGCCATCTTTAATGCAACCGTCCCACCAAATGACCATCCTAAAAGATAAAATGGTTCACCATCCAATTCCGCAACAATCGCATCCGCAATGGCATCTAGATTGTCTCGCAACGGTAAATTGATAAGTGTTACACGATAATGTTGCGAAAGTTGCTCGGCGAAATCGCCCCACATTTTGCTGTGCATTGCCCAGCCATGTAATAAAACCAAGTGTTTCACGACAGTTTATTTAGCCTGACTTTCTAAATACTCTTCGTAATTACCATTGAAATCGACAATCCCATGTGCCGTAATTTCAATCACGCGCGTTGCCAATGACGATACAAATTCGCGGTCATGACTAACGAAAATCAATGTCCCTGGATATTGTTCTAACGCCGTATTAAGCGACTCAATCGATTCCATATCCAAATGGTTGGTTGGTTCGTCTAGCACCATGACATTTTGTTTTTGCAACATCAATTTACCAAACAATAATCGTCCTTGTTCACCACCGGAAACGACTTTGACCGATTTATTGATTTCATCTTGTGAAAACAATAATCGTCCGAGTGTGGCGCGAATGGCTTGGTCATCATCGCTTTCTTTGCGCCATTGCCCCATCCAGTTAAGCAAGGTCATCTCGTCAGCAAAATCGTCGGCGTGGTCTTGTGCGAAATAGCCTACTTCAGCATTTTCAACCCATTTCACTTCACCGGTATCAGGTGTTAAATCACCAACTAACGTTTTAAGCAAAGTTGATTTTCCAATCCCATTCGCACCAATTACCGCGACACGTTCGCCTGCGGCAATCATTAAATTTAAATTTTTAAATAACGGTTCGCCACCATAACCTTTAGTTAAACTTTCAACTTCTACGGCTAAACGATGCAATTTTTTCGTTTGGTCAAAACGAATAAATGGATTAACACGGCTAGACGGTTTTATTTCATCAAGTTTAATTTTTTCTAATTGTTTAGCACGAGAAGTCGCTTGTTTGGCTTTAGACGCATTGGCAGAAAAACGACTCACAAACGTTTGCAATTCAGCAATTTGTGCTTTTTTCTTAGCGTTGCTGGCTAAAAGTTGTTCTTTTGCCTGTGTTGAGGCAATCATGTAGTCATCATAATTTCCTGGATAAACGCGCAACTCACCGTAATCCATATCGGCAATATGCGTGCAAACGCTGTTTAAAAAGTGACGGTCATGCGAAATGATTACCATGGTGCAATCACGCTCGTTTAAAACCCCTTCCAGCCATCGAATCGTATTGATGTCTAAGTTATTTGTCGGTTCGTCGAGTAGCATAATATCGGGATTAGCAAACAACGCTTGCGCCAATAACACACGCAATTTCCAACCCGGTGCAACAGCACTCATTAACCCAAAATGTTGCTCAACGGGAATATCCAAACCGAGCAACAATTCTCCTGCTCTCGATTCGGCAGTGTAACCATTATATTCAGCGAATACGGTTTCAAGTTCTGCCGCACGCATATAATCGTCTTCGGTAGCTTCTAAATTAGCGTAAATGGCATCGCGCTCTGACATTGCCGCCCACATTTCTTTATGCCCCATTAGCACGACATCGATAACGCGATAATCTTCAAAGGCAAATTGGTCTTGGCGCAAATTGCCTAAACGTTCATTTGGCGTAACACTCACGTTTCCTGCAGAGGGTTCTAAATCACCGCTTAGAATTTTCATAAATGTGGATTTACCACAGCCATTTGCGCCAATTAAACCGTAGCGATTCCCATCGCCAAATTTAACAGAAATATTTTCAAACAAAGGCTTTGCGCCAAATTGCATGGTGATGTTTGCGGTAGAAATCAAAGTGTTTTTCCTAAATTAAAAATGTAAAAAACGGATTAAAGCAATAAAGATTCTTCAATGGGGATAAAGCGATGCGCAGCATGTTTAAATGAAAGCGTTGTTGTCGTCACTGCATAAACTTCAATTGTCATTGTCATGCCATAAGTAAGACGAATTTTGTTAAGCAATACGTCAAAATTATCATTACCTGTTAGCAAAACAATCACATCTGCTCTGGCGGCGTGTTCAATCATATCGAGAGTAATGCCAACACTCCAGTCATTTTGATGATAAGGACGTTGCGATTCACAAGGTTTAACCTTGACATGAACGCCTAATTCTTCAAGCAAAGCGCGCTGCTCATTATCATCAACGTTATCGTAGCCATCAAAATCATACGCAAATGCAGCAACGACTTCTCGACCATCTGTTGCTACAGCCCAAAAAGCACGATAGTCTAAGGATCGTTGATATTGCGCTTGCGTTGCATAATAGCAATGCAAGACATCAATAAATACGGCAACTTTTTTAACAAACACACCAAATCATTCAGTAAGATTACACAAACGAGCAAATATAATCTGTTGGTTGATGAATTCGCACGGTAAATTGCGCGTTTTCAGGGACATTAAATGCCTCGCCGCCTT
>DALYHZ010000230.1:0-4091 GCA_031970635.1 Methylococcaceae bacterium
GCGAAATTGAAGTCCCCACGTTAGATGGCAAAGTGTTGTTAAAAATTCCCGCCGAAACGCAAACTGGCAAATCATTCCGATTACGCGGTAAAGGTGTAAAACCTGTGCGCGGTGGCGCTGTCGGAGATCTCATTTGTAAAGTGCAAATCGAAACGCCCGTCAATTTAACATCCGAACAAAAAGCGTTAGTTGAAAAACTAGGTGAATCTCTCACGCACAGCGGTAAACATCACAGTCCACAAGAATCTTCATGGCTTGATGGTGTAAAAAACTTTTTTGATAAATTAACGGGGTAAAATTATGACGCGAATTGCAATAGTCGGTGCTACGGGACGCATGGGTTTGAATTTAATCAAAGCCGCTGTTTTACATGATAAAACTAAATTAACCGTGGCGATTGCACGTGTGGGGAGCGATGCCATTGGTAAAGATGCCGGAACATTGGCAGGCATTGGCACACTTGGTCTCAATGTGAGCGACGATTTGGCGGTAAAATTGAATGATTTTGATGTCCTGATTGATTTCACCCGCCCTGACATCTCGCTTAAATATATTGAACTGTGTCGTCAAGCAGGTAAGAAAATTGTGATTGGCACAACAGGTTATAACGATCTTCAAAAAACTGAAATCATGCGTGCTGCACAAACAATACCGGTTGTGCTTGCGCCTAATATGAGTATTGGCGTGAATTTGTCACTAAAACTGTTAGAAATGACCGCAAAAATCATGAGCGATTCAGATGTTGAAATTATTGAAGCCCACCATCGTCATAAAATCGATGCTCCATCAGGAACGGCGTTACGCATGGGCGAAGTCGTTGCTAATGCCTTGGGACGTAATTTAGAAACTTGTGCGATTTATGGTCGAGAAGGTAATACCGGAGAACGCGATAAAAAAACAATTGGTTTTTCAACTATTCGTGCAGGTGACATTGTTGGCGAACATACCGTGATGTTTGCCGATGACGGCGAGCGTATCGAAATTACGCATAAAGCCACCAGTCGAATGACGTTTGCTAATGGTGCAATTAGAGCGGCAACATGGCTGAGTATTAAAAAACAGGGCTTGTTTGATATGCAAGATGTATTAGAACTATCCTGAAAATGGAGCAAAAAAAACGCCTGTTTGACAGGCGTTTTTCAAGGAAAATCGATATGCTTACGCTTCTCTGTCAACAAGTTCCACATACGCCATTGGCGCATTGTCCCCTGCTCTAAAGCCGCATTTCATAATACGCAAATAACCGCCGGCTCTATTTTTATAACGTGGTCCTAATTCGTTAAATAATTTAGTTACCATCTCACGGTCGCGTAAACGTGCAAACGCCAAACGTCTTTTAGCAACGCTATCTTCTTTTGACAAAGTGATTAAAGGTTCAGCAAAAACTCTAAGTTCTTTTGCTTTTGGCAATGTAGTTTTAATTAACTCATGTTTAAACAATGAGTTTGCCATGTTGCTAAACAGTGCCTTACGGTGACTGCTGTTTATATTGAGTTGTCTACCAGATTTACGATGTCTCATGTTAAAAATAACCTAAAATTTAATGTGATATGGATTGATTATGTTCGGCGAGACTATCAGGTGGCCAGTTTTCCAGGCGCATACCCAATGACAACCCTTTCAAAGCCAAAATATCTTTAATTTCAGTTAAAGATTTTCTACCAAGATTAGGTGTTTTTAACAATTCAACTTCTGTACGTTGAATCAAATCACCGATATAAAAAATATTTTCAGCTTTCAAACAATTCGCTGAACGCACTGTCAATTCTAAATCATCTACAGGACGCAACAGTACAGGATCAATAGACTCATCTGGTGAAGAAAATTCAACCCGAGGCTGTTCTGTCACCTTTTCAAAATCGACAAACACTGAAAGCTGATCATGAATAATTGTCGCAGCAAGTTTGATTGTTTGCTCAGGATCAACTGTACCGTTCGTTTCCAAGTCAATAATCAACTTATCTAAATTAGTGCGTTGTTCAACACGCGTACTTTCCACCTGGTAAGCAACACGCACTACAGGACTGAAGGAAGCATCTAATTGCAATGTACCAACAGGAAAATTAGCATCTGAATTTAATTTTCGAACGCTTGCAGGTTCATAGCCACGCCCGCGTTCAACTCTAATTTTCATGTTTAGCGCACCTGCTTGTGTCAAATTAGCAATGACCAAGTCAGGATTTAGAATTTCTACAAAAGGAGGAGAGTTAATATCTGCTGCGGTAACTGTCCCAGCCCCACTTTTAGACAAAGTCAACTCTACTTCATCTTTCGCATGAATTACAATTGCCAGTTTCTTTAGATTTAGCAAAATATCAATGACATCTTCATGTACACCTTCTATAGTTGTATATTCATGCAAGACACCATCAATCTCCACCGACGTGACAGCACAACCTGGAATGGTCGACAAAAGAACACGTCTCAACGCATTCCCCAATGAATGCCCAAAGCCACGCTCTAAAGGTTCAATAATAATCCTTGAGTGATTTGGCGACTCGCTTACAACCTCAACCAACTTAGGTTTAAGCAAATTAGGGATAGAACTAAGCATTTGTATTCCTCGGAACTATAATTATTTAGAGTAAAGTTCCACAACAAGTTGTTCATTGATGTCAGTACCTAAATCAACTCTATCAGGCAAACTGGTAAATGTCCCTGTCATCTCTTTAGAGTTAACTGCAACCCACGATGGAAAACCATATTGTTCAGTTACTGCTAACGCGTCGATAATACGTTGTTGTTTTTTAGCTTTTTCTCTAACCGCCAACACGTCACCAGGTGAAACCTGATAAGACGGCACGTTGATGAGCGAGCCATTCACTTGAATCGATTTGTGTGAAACAAGTTGACGCGCTTCAGCACGAGTGCTTGCAAAGCCCATACGATACACAACGTTATCGAGTCTTGATTCTAAAAGATTTAACAGATTTTCACCCGTTGCACCTTTTTTCATGTCAGCTGATTTGTAGTAATTTCTAAATTGTTTTTCAAGCACACCATAAATTCGACGCAAACGTTGCTTAGCGCGTAACTGCGTCGCGTAATCCGAATTTCTGGCTCGTTTCGTGCCGTGTTGACCTGGTCTTTGATCTAATTTACATTTGTTTTCCAGAGATTTCCCTCTGCTTTTCAAAAATAAATCAGTGCCTTCTTTGCGGCTTAACTTACAGGTAGGTCCTAAATATCTTGCCATGTTACTACTCCAGTTTCTCTACACGCGGCGTTTTTTAGGTGGACGACAACCGTTATGCGGGATTGGCGTCACATCAATAATATTGTTAATTTTAAAGCCTAAGTTATTTAAAGAACGCACGGCAGACTCACGACCTGGTCCAGGACCTTTAATTAACACATCAAGATTTTTCATGCCATATTCTTGTGCCACTGCGCCTGCTTTTTCAGCAGCAACCTGTGCAGCAAAAGGCGTACTTTTTCGTGAACCGCGAAATCCTGAACCACCTGAAGTGGCCCAAGAAAGTGCATTACCTTTTCTATCGGTAATGGTGACGATAGTGTTATTGAACGACGCATGAACGTGTGCAATACCATCAGCAACTTCTTTTTTAATACGTTTTCTTGAACGATTTTGACTAGCCATTAGTTCAGACTCTTATTTTTTAATTGGTTTACGAGGACCTTTGCGAGTACGCGCGTTCGTTCTAGTGCGCTGCCCTCTCAATGGCAAACCTCTACGGTGTCTTATTCCGCGATAACAACCAAGATCCATCAAACGTTTGATATTCATAGAAACTTCACGACGAAGATCGCCTTCAACCATCATTTTTGCAATGACGCCACGAATAGCTTCTAATTTATCTTCAGCTAGATCTTTGATTTTTACCGAAGGCAACACACCTACTTCGCTACAAATTTCACTTGCAGTTTGACGACCGATGCCATAAATCGCAGTTAATGCGATAACAGCATGTTTATGGTCTGGTACATTTATCCCGGCGATACGTGCCATTTAAATACTCCCCTGAGTACGGATTCTAAGGTTAAGCATATGATTATAACATATAACAGTGATTGAGCAATTCAAAATTACCCTTGGCGTTGTTTGTGTCTGCCATCTTCGCAAATCACAC
>DALYHZ010000231.1:0-4052 GCA_031970635.1 Methylococcaceae bacterium
ACCGCTTCGTCAGGATTTACGTCTTTGCGTGGTTCTTTGCCAAAGATTTTGCTTACCATTTCTTGAACTTTTGGCATACGGGTTTGACCGCCCACCAAAATGACATGGTCAATGTCAGACGCAGATACTTTTGCGTCTTTTAACGCTATTTCACAAGGTGTTTTCGTTTTTAAAATTAAATCTTCAACTAAAGATTCTAATTTTGCGCGTGTTAATTTAACGTTTAAATGTTTAGGACCTGTCGCATCAGCGGTGATATAAGGCAAATTCACGTCAGTTTGTTGGCTTGACGATAATTCGATTTTGGCTTTTTCAGCCGCTTCTTTTAAACGTTGTAATGCTAACGGGTCGTTATGAACATCAACGCCGCTGTCTTTTTTGAATTCGTCTGCCAAATATTCGATAATGCGTGAATCGAAATCTTCACCGCCTAAGAATGTGTCACCATTTGTAGCCAATACTTCAAATTGATGTTCGCCTTCGATTTCCGCAATTTCGATAATTGAAACGTCGAATGTACCACCGCCTAAATCGTAAACCGCAATTTTAGTATCGCCTTTAGGTTTATCCATACCGAATGCCAACGCCGCCGCTGTGGGTTCGTTGATGATTCGCATGACTTCTAAACCAGCAATACGACCTGCGTCTTTTGTGGCTTGGCGTTGTGAATCATTAAAGTAAGCAGGTACGGTAATAACGGCTTGAGTGACTTCTTCACCTAAATAGGCTTCGGCATCTTTTTTCAATTTCATTAAAACACGCGCTGAAATTTCAGGTGCTGCCATTTTTTTTCCATGACATTCCACCCACGCATCGCCATTTTCCGCTTTGGTGATAGTGTAAGGCACCATGTGAATATCTTTTTGCACAACGTCATCTTCAAAACGACGACCGATTAAACGTTTAATCGCAAATAAAGTGTTTTTAGGATTTGTAACCTCTTGACGTTTTGCAGATTGACCGATTAACACTTCGTCATCACTACTGAATGCAATAATTGAAGGGGTTGTTCTCGCGCCTTCGCTGTTTTCAATTACTTTTGCCGTGCCATGTTCTAACACTGCTACGCATGAATTGGTCGTTCCTAAATCGATACCGATAATTTTAGCCATGATTTGCTCCAAATAATTTTTTTAAAATGTAAAAGTTGTTACGGATATGAGGATGTTTTTTCAGATTTCAAGCATTTAATCTGCGGCTTTTGCAACGACGACCATTGCAGGGCGTAACAAACGACCGTTTAACATATAACCTTTTTGGAAGACGTTGACGACGGTATTTGGTTCTGCGCCTTCAACGGCTTGCATTACCATTGCTTGATGCAATTCGGCATTAAACGGCATCCCAATTGGGTCGATGGTAATGACGTTAAATTTTTCAAACGCCGATTCAAATTGTTTAATTGTGAGTTCGCAACCTTCGCGGAATTTTTTAACTTCTTCGCTGTCACCAGTTGCCAATTGCAAGCCCATAAATAAGCTATCTAAAACGGGCAATAATTCTTTTGCAAAACCATTCAATGCGAATTTATGTGCATCTTCAACGTCTTTTTGCGTGCGACGTTTTAAATTTTCCATTTCAGCTTGAATGCGTAAGGCTTTATCCCAATTTTCCTGCGCCGTTTTTTTGGTTTCAGCAAGTTCTGCTTTTAATTCGTCTATGGTGTATTCGTGTTCGCCAACTTCGGTATGATTTTCATGCAAATCCATTTCTGCTTCAGGCGTGACTAAATTTTCTTCATTTGTACTCATGTAATAGGTTTTCCTGTGAAATTTAAAATAACGATATGGCAAATATAGGGATGCAGATTTCAGATTCAAGGCAGGCAATAATAATTTTACTGATTTAAATGCGGCGCGACTGAATACGCAAAATCGCTTATCATAGAAAACAAATAATATGGTTTTTTGAGCATGATGAAATATATTCTATGGCTGTTGTGGTTGATTTTGACATTATTTAACACGTCACAAAGTTACGCTAAAAATAATTCGCAACCGTTGCAATGTGTGGCATTTAGCCCGTATGTGAACCAACTTACGCCTAATTATGGTGAAAAACCCGATGCAGAAATCATCAATACGTTATTAGACACGCTGGTTAAAGAAACACCCTTTCGTTGCATTATGAGTTACGGTGTTTTGAATGGATTAGAAGCGATTTTTCCAGCGGCAAAAAAACGCGGGATTAAAGTTATTGCAATTTTGTGGATTGATAAAGATAAAACCGTTAACACCAATTCGATTTCTCATGGAATCGCCTTAGCACGTGAATATCCTGAAACCATTGTGCGTTTGAGTTGTGGCTCAGAAGTGCGTACGCGCCACGATTATGCGTTTGATAGTGAAACGGAGCGATGTGTAAATGCGTTGCGTGAAGCAAAAGTTAAACAACCCATTGGTGTTATTGATACGTGGTGGGAATGGTGCAATCGAGAACAACCGTGTCATCAGACGCAATTTAGTTCACAAGTCGATTGGATAGGCATTAACATTTTTCCTTGGTGGGAAAACAAACATTCGGGTTTGTTTTCATGTGTATCTGCCGAAAAAGCCGCTGACTTTCATTTTTCACGTTGGCAAGAAGTGAAAAAAACAAATCCGACAAAAGAAGTGATTGTGACCGAATTTGGCTGGCCTTATGCGCCAGAAGGTCAATCACAAATCCGTTTGAAAACAGGACAACCTTGCGGTACAGCGAGTAAAAAAAATCAACAACTTGTTATTCAAACAACATTTAAAAAACTAGCAGAAAAAAAGATTTCTGGTGTGACATTTGAAGCCTTTTCAGAAAATTGGAAACCGAATGAAGAAGGCGATTTTGGGCGATTTTGGGGCTTATGCCAAAGCACTCCACCTTATGCTTGCCATATTTCGCTTTCACATAATTAAATACAACGATTAAACATATTCGAGAAAACCCTGCGTGAAATTATTTTTACTTACTTTTAATGCCATTTGTTTGTTATTCGCGTCACAAATTAGTCAAGCGCAAGTGCATCATGCGGCGATTTTAATCGATGCAGAAAATGGCAATGTCCTTCATGAAGTTGATGCAACACAATCTTGGTATCCAGCTTCGTTGACGAAACTGATGACGCTATATATGACTTTTGATGCGTTGAGTAATCGACAAATTCATCTGCAAGATACGTTACGCACGTCTCGTCATGCGGCGCGACAACCGAATAGTCGGTTAGGTTTGCATTATGGTGAACATTTAACGGTTGAGGACGCTATCTTGGCACTTATCACTCGCTCTGCAAATGATGCGTCCGTGGTTTTAGCAGAACATTTGGCTGTAACGGAAGACAATTTTGCCATTCGCATGACGGCAAAAGCACATTCGTTGGGCATGTATAACACTTATTTCATGAATGCCACCGGTTTGCCAAATGATTGGCAAGTGACAACAGCGCGGGATATGGCGTTATTAGCGTTAAAACTGCAACGAAACTTTCCAGAATATTACGGTTACTTTGGCGCACACAGTTTTATCTTTAAAGGGCGTGGCTTGAATGGCATTAACAAATTTACCGCCAATTATGAAGGCGCAGAAGGCATGAAAACCGGTTTTACTTGTAATTCGGGTTATAACCTAGTGAGTTCAGCACGGCAAAATGGCAGACGTTTGATTGGCGTGATTTTAGGTGGTCGCACCAGTAATGAGCGTTATAATCTAATGATCAACCAAATGGATCATGGTTTTGCTGGGGATTATAATGTCGTGGCAAATATTAACACGATGCCCACAGATTCTGCTGGTTTACCGCCACATCAGTTGGGTTGCGCTAGCGGTTCATCGAGTTATGACGAACCAGAAGTGCATCACCGACATGGTCACGGACATCACCATCATCATCTTGTTACACACACAAAATCTAAAGCCCATCACAGTCGGCATAATCATCGTTAAATAAAAAAGCCAAAAATTGTTAATGACCAAAACGGCATAATTTTGTATAGTTGCCGTAGATTTTTTAACAACGGGATGCGTCAAGGGCGAATCCCGTTTTGCACATTAGAAGGTAATGATTTCGATGAGTTCCGCAC
>DALYHZ010000232.1:0-4030 GCA_031970635.1 Methylococcaceae bacterium
GCCGATAGAGGCAAGCGCCAGCTATCTTGCGCACATTGGCACCGTGTGGCGGCACCGGTTTCACGATGCGCCACTGGCAGCACAGGAGTTAGTCATCACGGTGCCCGCTTCATTTGATGAAGCCGCCCGCTCTCTGACTTTAGAGGCGGCAAAAATTGCTGGTTTACCCCATGTGCGGCTGCTTGAAGAGCCACAGGCCGTGTGTTACGACTGGCTGCGTCGCCATGCTGGTCATTTGCATAAGGCTTTGGCGGATGTGCATTTATTGTTGGTCTGCGATGTCGGCGGCGGTACTACCGATTTGACGCTGATTAAAGTGGAAGCGGCTGAGCCAGAGCCTAAACTCACCCGTATCGGTGTTGGCGATCATTTGATGCTCGGTGGGGATAATATCGATTTAGCGTTAGCGCATGTCGCCGAAAGCCGCTTGCCACATCAAGACAAACGGCTATCGACCGCTGAATTTTCGCAATTGATCGAGCAATGCCGTATCGTCAAGGAACGACTGCTTGCTGATGATGCACCGGCTCAGCTTAGCGTCACCTTGTTAGGTAGTGGCGCTAAGCTGTTCGGTGGTGCGCGTTCAGCCACGTTAACCCGCGATGAAGTGAGAAGCTTGGCATTAGATGGTTTTTTTCCGTTGTCAAAATTAGATGAATTACCCGACAAAAAACGCAGCGGCGTGGTGGAATTTGGTTTGCCTTATGCGGCTGAACCGGCAATTAGTAAACATATTGCTGGTTTTTTGAAGTTACACGCCCATGCCGCACAAAATGCGTTGCAAACAAATTCTATTGTGCCGGATGCGTTATTGCTTAACGGCGGTGTATTTCGTAGTCAGCCAATTACGCAACGCGCCATTGATTTGCTTGGTTCGTGGAGTGATAAACCACCTATTTTATTGGAAAATCAGTATCCCGAATTAGCGGTTGCATTTGGTGCGGTCAGTTATGCGTTAGCACGACGTGAGAAAAAATTACGAATTGGCGGCGGTGCGGCTCGCAGTTATTTTCTATTGCTTCATACAAATGAAAAAGAATCCAAACAGGGCATTTGTATTTTGCCGCGTGGAAGTGAAGAAGGTGAAGAAATTATTTTAAAAAATCATCGCTTTGCGTTGCGCTTAGGCATGCCGGTGCGTTTTCATTTAGTTTCAACTATCGGCGATAGTGTTTATAAACCAGGGGAAATTATTGATGTTACGGATGACTTTCATTCACTTCCGCCACTTGCAGTAGCATTTAAAAGTGATTCAAGTAGTGAAGTGATTGTTGAATTAGTCGTTATGCAAACCGAAGTCGGGACGCTGAAAATTCAATGTGTGGCGGTTGATAATTCGAAAAAACGCTGGGATGTTGAATTTCAATTACGAAAAGGTGCGAATGCACTTGCAAACAATTCGGATGAGTTGCCAAAAAATTTACCCGCATTATGTGAAAAAATTGGTGATGTTTTTGGTGCGAAATCAAAACAAATTGACCCAAAAGCGGTCAAAAATTTGCGTGCTGAATTAGAAAAAATGACGGGGATGGAGCGTAGCGAATGGAATTCACCTTTATTGCGTGCGTTATTTGCCACGTTGCTAGAAGGCGAGAAATATCATCGACGTAGTGAATCACATGAAAAAGTGTGGCTGAGTTTAATCGGTTATTGCTTACGCCCTGGTTTTGGCTATCCGCTTGATGATTGGCGCGTGGAACAGGTTTGGAAGATTTATCCGCATAACATCCAATTCGTTAACGAAACGCAAAATTGGGCAGAATGGTGGACGCTATGGCGACGTATCGCTGGCGGTTTATCTGCAACAGCACAAGAAACGATTTTTGCTGATATTTCAAAATATATTGATCCGACCGCTGCCAGACAACCTGGTGTAGCAAAACAAATTAAAGTTCGTAGTTACGACGATATTGTGCGTTTGGCGGCGGTTTTAGAACGATTACCTGTAGAAAAGAAAATACAGTTAGGTGATTGGTTATTAAAACGCTTAGAAAAAGCCAGTGAATCCAGCCAAACGTGGTGGGCAGTGGGGCGAATTGGTTCACGAATTCCTTTTCATGGCAGTAGTCACAACGTTGTTTCTGCTGAAACGGTGGAAATATGGTTGCAACAATTACTTAAAGAAGATTGGAAAAAAACACCACAAATTGGTTTTGCCGCGATGCTCATGACGCGCATGAGTGGTGATAGAGTGCGTGACATTAGTGATGCGATGCGCCAACAGGTGTTAGAAAAATTAAAAACAAGCAAAGCACCGACATCATGGCTGGAAATGGTTGAACAAGTTAAAGAATTAACGGAAAAAGAAGAAAAACAAATTTTTGGTGAAGCCTTGCCTGCGGGATTGAAATTAGTTTCAGTTGAGGAGGGCGAATGATTCATTATTGGCGAGCGATGATGGGCATTGTTGGGCGTGAATTAAGTCGGTTTGTGACGCAACGCGAACGCTTTATTTCCGCACTCGTACGACCGTTGGTGTGGTTATTTGTTTTTGCGGCAGGTTTTCGCGCCGCGTTAGGATTAGCAATTACACCGCCTTATGAGACTTATATTTTATACGAAGTGTATATCACGCCTGGTTTGATTGGCATGATTCAATTATTTAACGGGATGCAAAGTTCACTTTCGATGGTATACGACCGCGAAATGGGCAGTATGCGAATTTTGCTTGTTAGTCCCTTGCCGCGTTGGTTTTTATTACTCAGTAAATTATTGGCAGGAACGGGCGTTTCGATTTTACAAGCCTATATTTTTCTAGCAATTGCATGGGGATATGATATTCGTGCGCCGTTAATGGGATACGTTTGGGTAATTTTTCCGCTTATTTTGTCTGGCTTAATGCTTGGCGCGTTAGGGTTGTTATTATCGTCATTTATTAAACAGTTAGAAAATTTTGCCGGTGTGATGAATTTTGTCATTTTTCCGTTATTTTTTATGTCTACAGCGTTATATCCATTGTGGAAAATGAAAGAGTCGAGCGAATTTTTATATTTATTGGCGCAATACAATCCATTTTCACAAGCCGTGGAGTTAATTCGTTTTGCGTTATATGAACAGTTTAATTCGTTTGCATTTATTTATACGGCAATAGCTTTTTTGATATTTATGGCGGCGGCAATTGTTGGTTATAATCCGTCGAAGGGAATGATGACGCGCAAAGGATAAAGCAGGTAAAATGCCGTGCGTTTGTACGGCGCGATGAAATCAAATAATAACAAGTCAAAAATAGAGAGGATACAATGAGTGAAGAAAATACAAATCCAGCTAGCGACTCCGTTGAAAATGCAGCCACTGTTGAAACACCTGTCGAGGCAAGTTCTACCCCAGAAACTACTAAAGTTGAAACAGCCGCTAATCCAATAACAGGTGCATTAGCCTCTGCAATGGCATTGAAAGAAAGTAATGCAAAACTGTTTTATGGGATTGCAGGTGGAGTTGGAGCCATTCTTTTAACGTTACTAATGTTAGGGTTTGGTGGCAGTGATGAAATTTTGAAAAAAGCAGAATCAAAAGGAATTGCCGCGGGACAAAAATATACGTTGAAAAGTCCAAATGTGGCGACTGATGGTGCAGAAGTGCCAAGTATTCGTCTTGTTTCAACACCAGGGGCAATTGCCGCGTTTGATGACGATGAAAATAAAACAGAAGAGTGCCGTAAATTTCCTGTTGGGACAAATGTCACTGTCTTAGACAAACAAGAACAAAGTAATGTTGTATATGCAAAAGTCCAAATTGATGAGGGTAATTGTAGTGGTACAATTGGTTGGGTGTTAGGCATCAATCTTTAAAAAATTAAAAAAAGGGTTGACGAGTTAATTAAAATTAACTATCATACCCAAATCGTTTCAGACATTGAAACGCGGGAATAGCTCAGTGGTAGAGCACAACCTTGCCAAGGTTGGGGTCGCGAGTTCGAATCTCGTTTCCCGCTCCAAATAATTCAAAAAAAAGCCGCGAAAATCGCGGCTTTTTTATTTCCCTTTTGGCTGCGTAGCAAAATGGTTATGCAGTGGCCTGCAAAGCCATCTAT
>DALYHZ010000233.1:0-4013 GCA_031970635.1 Methylococcaceae bacterium
TTTCTTTTTAAAAAACATAAATCTACCCTGAATTATTTTAAAACCAACGCCTCAACCGGTAATGTCAGAACGCCCACCAGTTGCATTGCCATATCTGCATTACCATCTCCGGTCGTATCGATTTGCAACGTCTGCGTCGTACTGTCGAAACGAATTTGTCCTACATGTTTTGTAAACGCCGCAACAAAATTCGTCGCGCCTGTTCCGCGAACATCAATTTTGTCGCCTTGCGTGCGACTAAAATCCGTCACGACATCTTTATCCCCAAACCCAAACGTGTCTGCACCTACCCCACCGGTCAATGTATCGGCACCAGCTAAACCATTCAAAATATTATTTGCGCTGTTTCCCACCAGTTTATTATCTAACGCATTACCCACACCGTTTAGCGGCGCGACCACTTTTTCAGTGGTAGTAATTTCTTGACTGATTTTAGCGGGAATATTTAATAAATTTGTCGTCCAATTCGGTAAACATGCCAACGGATTATCGACTAATTCCGTTTTAGTCACCGTTTTATCGATAAGCGTATCTTGCAGCGTCAAATTTGTATAATCAGAAGGTAATGCAGACACATCGGCACTGCTTTCAAATGTTTTCTCAACCGGTTTTTCTGGAATAACCGGCGTGACAACAACAGGGGTTTCTCGAATAACAGGTAAACTCGGGTCAGTAATTTGACTTGAGGCAACATTATCATCACCGAATTTATTGTCTGTAAAAATGATTTCTATATCGATGATTTTGCCACTGGCATCTTTAATAAAGTGTGCGCCATCACCACCTTCTGTGCGTTGCGTGTAATCATACCAACCGGCTTGTTTTGCGGTGGTTAATTTTTCGCCATCTAACGTAATTAAGGGGATGCCCGCTTTTTTATAAGCGTTAATTGTTGCCGCTGACACATATTTCATGTAACCGTTAAATGCGGTTTCCCCTGAACGTGAAATATCCATTTTAACTAACGTTTGAATTCCATCTCGGTTTGGGTCTAAATCTTTTAAACCTTTATTTGTTGTTGAAGCAATCGAAAATTGCAATGGATCCCACGGTGCTTGAATATTACCCGTCGTGGTAGTTGTTTTTGGTTTTCCGATTGAACTGTTACTTGGTAAAACAGAAACATTGCTTAACTGTGCAGAGGAATCCACCGTTCCAGCATTATCAGACGCAACGACCATACTGATAATAGGTTTGGAAGATGTTAAGGTGTTATTTAATCCATCCTTAAAATCTTTGTTCGTCATCCAAGCAATATTTGTTACGGCACCTTGCTGTTTATCAGGAATTCCATCACCGTTTAAATCACCCGAAACAGATGGTTTTGTCGTCGATGTAGAATCAGCATTCGCTAAATTGGCTAAATTTGTTTCTACCGTATCAGGAATACCATCTCGGTCTAATAAATCATTGCGATTAAATGAAAGTGTGAACGGTACAGAATCAACGACAACGCTGAAAGTATCCGTCATGTCAGCAACCGTTTTTGAAACATTTGGCGTGTAAGTGTAACTGCCATCAACCGTATTTAACGTAAGCGTTGAACCATCGGTAAGTGTTGTTTTAACTAAATTTGTACCTGCACTTTTACCGTTACTTGAATTGAAATTAACAGGCAAACCATCTAAATCTGACCATGATTTATCCGCATTTTGCACAATGTCTATACCTTGCGCGGTTTGCAACGTGATTTGACCATGTAGAATTTTTTGTGAATTTGCCCCAGTTGTCGTTTCAATGGTTTGTTTTGCCATGTCATTGACAATGATTGGCAAATCTCGAGTGCCTTTGATGTCGATTTTAACGTCACCGGTCACACCACTTGCTGTTGTAACGGTGAATGTGTCGCTGTAGGTTTTATTTTGCAGAAATTCATTATGTGCTGAACTGGCAACATACGTCCAATTGCCTGTTGAATCCACACTGAACGTCCCATAATTCCCTGCGGTTGCCGTTTGCGGCGTGATGGTAGTTTTATCTAAATTCTTTCCCGTTATTGTCCCCGACGCATTCAAAATACTGTCTGTTTCGGTTAGCGTTTGTGTTTGCGGATTTATTTCAATAATGCTTGGTTTTTCTTGTGTGGAAAGAACATTAACTGTTAAGGCTTGGTTTACCTTGCCGCCATGTCCATCGGAAACCGTCACTAACACGTTATATGTGTTTGCTGTCGATGATGTTGCGTTGTACGTTGGCGCAGTAATAAACGACAAATTTCCCGTGGCACTATCAATTGTAAATAAACTTTGATTTTCCCCGCCCGTAATCGCATAACTGAGCGTATCGTTATCTTTATCTGTTGCCGATATTGTTGTAACAGCTGTTTTAAGTTCATCAACGTTAATGGTTGCCGTGTCTCCACCTGTAATCACTGGTAGCGTATTTTGTTTGGCAAAAGTCATATTAAATGACTGTGCATTTAAAACAGCACTCACAGCATTACCCGCAATGCTTTTAATTTCGTTAGCATTGATACTGATGTTATAAGTGCCAGCATACGTTGCATTCCAACCGGCACTTGGCGCACTCACAGTGTAAGTTGCCGTATTCGTATTGCTATCAAACACCGCATTGGAAATATTTAAAACATTACTTGCATTTGAAATAGAAAGGTCATTAACGGAAATACTCGTCGGGTCAATACCGCTTCCCGTATCGCTATATTTCACTTGAATGCTGAACGTATCCGAATTGTTAGGCGATGCGACAGTATCACGAATAATCGTACCTAAAGCGGGAATGCTCGTGTCTAACTTGAACGATAATGCCGTTCCCGCGTTACTGACATTGCCGGCAGTATCGGTTTGGCGAACTTGCACCGATTTTTGACCATCACCGGTGAGTTTAAAAGAAGTTCCACTGCCGTTTATCCACGTCGTGCCATCGGTGCTATATTGCCAAGTAGCATTTTTTTCTAATCCCGAAACGTTAATGGTGCCGTCATTTGTAATGTTGTCACCGAGTTTGCCTGAATCGGTTACCAGTTGTAGCGTTGGCGCAGTAGTCACACTACTTAAACTAAATGCTAACGTGCCAGCCGCACTGATATTTCCAGTGGCATCGGATTGGCGCACTTGCACCGATTTATCTCCCGTTCCAGTCACTTTAAAGGACGTACCGCTACCTGCTATCCATGTTGTGCCGTCAGTGCTGTATTGCCAAGTGGCGTTAGGTTCTAATCCCGAAACGTTAATGGTGCCGTCATTGGTAATGTTATCGCCGACAATGCCTGAATCGGTTGCCAGTTGCAGTGTCGGTGCGCTGGCAACGGTGGTATCTAACGTAAAGGCTAACGCTGTGCTGGCGTTACTCACATTACCAGCCGCATCGGTTTGACGTACTTGTACCGATTTTTGTCCGTCACCGCTCAGTTTAAACGATGAGCCACTACCGGTTATCCACGTTGTGCCATCGGTGCTGTATTGCCAAGTGGCATTAGGTTCTAATCCGGTCACGTTAATGGTGCCGTCATTGGTCAGATTATCACCAACTTTGCCGGAATCCGTTGCCAATTGCAGTGTCGGTGCGCTGGCAACGGTGGTATCTAATGTAAACGCTAACGCCGCACTGGCATTACTCACATTGCCTGCACTATCGGTTTGACGCACTTGCACCGTTTTTTGACCATCACCGGTGAGTTTAAACGATGAGCCACTGCCAGTTATCCACGTGGTGCCATCGGTGCTGTATTGCCAAGTGGCATTAGGTTCTAATCCCGACACGTTAATGGTGCCGTCGTTAGTGATGTTGTCGCCAACTTTGCCGGAATCGGTTGTCAGTTGCAACGTTGGTGCGGTGGTAACACCGCTTAAACTAAAGGTTAACGAGCCATTGGAACTCACGTTGCCGGCAATATCGGTTTGACGCACTTGCACGGTTTTTTGTCCCGTACCAGTCACTTTAAACGATGCGCCACTGCCAGTTATCCACGTTATTCCATCGGTACTGTATTCCCAAGTGGCATTTTGTTCTAATCCTGAAACGTTAATAGTGCCGTCATTAGTGATGTTATC
>DALYHZ010000234.1:0-3950 GCA_031970635.1 Methylococcaceae bacterium
GTTGACCAAGTTTGACCTTGTCCCCTTCGGCGACGAGCATGGTGGGTTTCATCCCAACATAATCTGACCCCAAAACGGCAACCGATTTAACATCGTTCCCGTTTTCAATGGTTTGGCTAGGACTTCCCGTAATGGGAATATCTAACCCTTTTGTTATTGTAAATTGCATAATGGAAGCAAACTCCAAGCAAGTTGCAGAGGAATCTTCTGTTTAAAAAATAGAAGGATGTAAAGACGTAAAACCGCGTTATTACACCACAAAAAGAATGGCTACTCAACTTACGGGATGGGCTTAATTCACGGATAATAAAGAAAAATAAAGCGTTCTCATGACAACAAGTACGCTTTATTTTTAATAAAAAAACCGTGTTTAATCGTGATTTGAAACGCTATCGGTTGGTTCTGAATTTGGACTAGAACAATTTGAATTTGAATGTGTTTCGAAAGCGGATAGCGTAGATTCAATAATGGGTTTTACTCGCTCTTCTGAGTAATGCGTCTCCGTTTTTTCAAATTCTGAATTCATAATAATTACGGATGGTGAATTCGAATTGGTTTCAATTTCAAAATTGACAATGTGTTCAGGATTTTTGTAATTTGGATTACGCGGTTTACGGCGGTTTGGTCCTCGACGCAAATTGTTAGTACGCTGTCCATTTTTTTTAGGCACCGGTTCCATATTTTCCGTGTTCATCACATTTTCAACATTAACATTTTCTTCGATAGGATAAACAATATCTCCTTCTGGGATTTCGGGTATTGTTTCAAGTGAAGGTGATTCGGTTTCTTCTATTACGGTGGCAACTCGTGCGATTTGTTCTCTTCGACTACGTCTTTGATTACGCTGATTTTTATTGCGTCGGTTATTACGACCTTTTGGCACTTTTACAACTTCTGAAGAAACAGACACCTCTTCTGAATCATTTTCCGATAATTTATCAAGCGATTCTGTTTCGACTTCGAGTTCATTAGCGTCTGTTAGTGATTTCGTTAATTTTTGCCAGAAACGCTTGATTAAAGTTGCAGCCTCATTTTTATGAAGCATCGGCGCGGGTGAGTCATGTAAAAATTCTGTTACTGCCGCAGGTTTCGCTTCTGTGACGTGATGTTTAACGTGATGCACAAAATCCGGTACGCTGACCACTTCGGCTTTAATTTGCGAGTAACTGCTTTTTTCTTCGTGGTAATCGCGTTCACGAATTAACTCAATGTCGTAGGCAGGTGTTTCTAAATGTCTGCTCGGTAAAATAACGATGCCGACTTTCAAACGTTTTTCAATGCGTTCAATGACACTGCGTTTTTCGTTCAACAAAAAAGCGGCACATTCGATAGGCAAATGCGCGATGATTTTTTCCACGCCTTTTTTCATTGCATCTTCTTCGATAATTCGCAACACCGATAATGCAACCGATTCGACGTTACGAATCATGCCCTGCCCTTTGCAACGTGGACAAGTGAGCTGACTTGAATCACCTAATGAAGGACGCATTCGTTGACGCGACATTTCGAGTAAGCCAAAACGCGAAATACGACCGGTTTGAATTCGAGCGCGGTCAATTTTTATCGCTTCGCGCAAATGATTTTCGACCATACGTTGATGTTTGGTCGATGCCATATCAATGTAATCAATGACAAATAAACCGCCTAAATCGCGCAGACGTAATTGTCGAGCGATTTCATCAGTCGCTTCGATATTGGTATTGAAAGCCGTTTCTTCAATATCACTGCCTTTTGTGGCGCGTGCGGAGTTGATGTCGATAGATGTTAAGGCTTCGGTATGGTCAATCACAATTGAACCGCCGGAGGGCAATGACACTTCGCGGTTATAAGCAATTTCGATTTGGGATTCGATGTGGTATTTATTGAAAAGCGGTATTGGCTCTTTGTAGAGTCTTATTTTGGATAAGAAGTCAGGAATGACTTGCTTTAAAAAACTTTTAACCAATTGATAGGCTTCAGGGTCATCGATGAGAATTTCATCAATGTTATTGCGTAAATGGTCGCGTAAGGCGCGAATAATGACGTTACTTTCTTGGAACATCAAGAATGGTGCGGCTTGTTGTGTTGCTGAACGCTCAATGGCGTCCCACAATTGCAATAAATAATTCAAATCCCACTGCAATTCTTCGACATTTTTGCCACAACCAGCGGTTCTAACAATCAAGCCCATATTTTCAGGAATATCTAAGGCTTGCATCGCGTCACGTAATTCGTTACGGGTTTCGCCTTCGATGCGTCGAGAAATCCCACCAGCTTTAGGATTATTAGGCATTAAAACTAAATACGTTCCTGCTAAACTAACGTAAGTCGTCAACGCCGCGCCTTTGTTTCCACGTTCTTCTTTTTCGATTTGTACAATCACTTCTTGTCCCACCCGAATTAAATCTTTTACGGCTGGGCGACGAGGCGCATTTTTACCTTCTTGTGGTGTTTCAATTTCTGGAACTGGGCGACGATATAACGGAGCAATTTCTTTAAACGGTAAAAAACCGTGTTTTTCTGCACCA
Source organism: Methylococcaceae bacterium (assembly GCA_031970635.1). Taxonomy (GTDB): domain Bacteria; phylum Pseudomonadota; class Gammaproteobacteria; order Methylococcales; family Methylomonadaceae; genus UBA10906. The sequence continues at coordinate 2,508 of DALYHZ010000234.1, forward strand.
TAATTCACAAAAGCTGCTTCTAAACTGGCTTCGATGTGCGTGATGATGCCTTTATAAATATTTGATTTTTTTTGTTCTTGAGACGGTATTTCAATATCAAAATCATACAGTTTGTAACCATCAACTAAAGCCACGCGCAATTCTTCAGCTTGCGTGGCATTGATTAGCATTCTTTTCATGCAATTATTCCTTGTTGTGACCTGCGCTGCATTTGCGTGTGACTAACAACTCGATTGATAAAATCGGTATGTTATTTAGGCGGCTTTTTGTGTCGCTTGTATTAAAACAACGAGAAATATACGTGGGTCAATCGTCGTTTAAGCAGGTTAGTCAGGCAAAAAATTCAGGCGGGTATTTGAAAACGTTCGTCTTGGGTCGAACGATGAACCCTAAATTCGGTATGAGCTTTAGAGCGTCTCAAAGTCGCTATTTTAATTATCGCCAAAATGTTGCCGTTATTTTAAGCCAAGGCGATTTTCAAGTTCGATTAAAACGTCGCCACTATAACAATCTTACGGATTGACTTCAATTTGAAGTTAACGCACAACAGGGGATAAATTATCATTATCGAGCCAGTTGCAGTTAGAATACCCCAATAAATAAACATCTTTAAATAACGTTTTGATAAAGTTACATGAAAAAACCTCTCATTTGCCGTGTTCATCCTCTTTTCGTTTTTATCTTTTTAACGCTTTCACCTTCATTAAGTTTTGCCCAAGAAGCGGTAAATTCCCAATTGGATTTAACGAATCATTGGGCTGGCTATGCTGCGTTAGTTTTCTTTGCGTTTGCTTACATGTTAGCAATGATTGAAGAAGTTACAGAATTGCGAAAATCAAAGCCGATGGTTTTTGCGGCAAGTTTAATTTGGCTATTGATTGCTGTTGTCTACGCAAATAATGGTTTAAGTGAACAAGCAGGAATTGCATTCCGTTCTTCGCTTGAAGGTTACGCCGAATTATTTTTGTTCATTATGGTTTCAATGACGTATTTAAATGCGATGGAAGATCGTGGTGTTTTCAACAGTTTGCGTGTTTGGTTGCTCAGTAAAAACTTTACTTACCGCCAGTTATTTTGGCTGACGGGGATTCAAGCGTTTTTTATTTCCTCTGCCTGTAATAATCTCACGACTGCGTTGCTAATGGGTTCTGTCATTTTAGCGATGGGAAAAGACAATCCGCGTTTTGTAACATTATCTTGTATCAATGTAGTTATAGCATCTAATGCGGGCGGCTCATTTAGTCCGTTTGGCGATATTACGACATTGCTTGTTTGGCAAAAAGGTGTTGTAGCATTTGGTGATTTTTTTAGTTTATTGATTCCTGCCATTATCAATTTTGCATTACCCGCTGCCATTATGAATTTTGGCATTTCCAAAGAAAGACCCGCCGCCGTATTAGAAGTGCAAACAATGAAACGAGGCGGCTTTATTATCATTTGGTT
>DALYHZ010000235.1:0-3934 GCA_031970635.1 Methylococcaceae bacterium
ACAGACAATAACAGCATCTTTGTGTTCTTACATGATATTACTGAACGCAAAGAAATGGAAAAGCGCAATGAAGATTTACGTCATCAATTAAATCATATTCAAAAACTTGATAGTATCGGAAGGCTGACAGCAGGACTGGCACATGATTTTAATAATATCTTAGCTAGCATTTTAGGTTATACCGAAATGAGCCAACTTATCAGCGATGATTTGCCAGACAGTGACATCAAAACAGATTTAAAACAAAATTTAAAACAAGTTGAAATTGCAGGCAATCGCGCCGCTGAGTTGGTTTCTAAAATGCTCACATATTGCCGTCAAAGTACCGAGAAAAAAATACATCACGTCGTCACTCGTCCAACACATGAAGTCATTAAAGAAGTTTTAAAAATGCTTCGTGTAGGATTGACATTTACAATTGCCATTGAATTAAAAGTTGATGAAAACACGCCAAACATTGTGATGGACTCGATTGAATTACATCAAGTCTTAACGAATTTATTGGTGAATGCGCGTGATGCAATTGGTCGAAATGGCGGCGGTAAAATAAAACTGCAACTCTCAACCACGACAATCAATTCGGCAAATTGTCTTTGCGATGCGTGTTTAACATCCATTCAAGGTACGTTTATACAATTAAGTGTTTTTGACAATGGTTCTGGAATGTCAAAAGAAATAATTTCTCAAATTTTTGATCCCTTTTTTACGACAAAAGAGGTAGGAGAAGGGACAGGGCTTGGATTATCTGTAGTGAGTGGTATTGTGCATCAATCGCACGGACATATTTTAGTTGCGTCTAAATTAGGTGAGGGGACAACATTTAAACTATTGTTTCCCATTATAACGGAATGAAAACAAAATAAATTTTAGGCAGATCAATAGGGTAAAATATGACAAAACACAAAGAGCTTTCTACAGCATGGCAAGAATGGATAATTAATAATTTGCAACGTGGTTGCTCAGTGCAATCCATGGTGGATGCAATGGTTAATGCGCAATTCGAGATAGATTTTGCTAAACAATGTATTGAAAAATACAAAAATTCTAACGCCGCCGATTTACCCACAACAAAAACAAATGAACCTTATCGTTATGAACCTAGCCGTATTGTGTCAGGTAATTTCATCACCTTAACGGATAAATCGGTTCATGTGGCATTGCGTTTAACTCGCCCGGATATTGTGCTTTTTAATCATTTTATGACGGATGAAGAATGCGACTTACTTATCGCTCATGCACAAAATAAAACGTTATCGCCTTCAACCGTAGTGGATTCAACCTCCGGAAATGGTGAAATCATTGCTGAGCGAAGCAGTGAAGGGACTTATTTTCAACGTGGTGAAAATCCTCTCATTCAAACCTTAGAATCTCGTATTTCACAGTTAATGAATTGTCCTGTTGAAAATGGAGAAGGCATACAGGTTTTGCATTATCGTTCACAAGCTGAATATCGCCCGCATTTTGATTATTTCCCTGAAAATAAAACGGGCAGTGTCAAACATTTGAATTTAGGTGGACAGCGTGTTGCAACGCTGGTGATGTATTTAAATGATGTTGAAAACGGCGGAGAAACTTTTTTTCCTGAAGCTAATCTCAGTGTGACACCCAAAAAAGGTTCGGCGGTGTATTTTTCTTATTTTAATTCGTTAGGACAAACCGATAGAGCAACATTACATGCAGGAAATCCTGTATTAGCGGGGGAAAAATGGATAGCGACAAAATGGGTTCGACAAAACAAATATGGTTCGTAAAATTAAAAACCACTAAAACCGCTATGGCAGTTTTAGTGGTTAATCGTATTCAAAATGCGTGTAATTATTCGCTCACCCACGCTTCATTTAAATTAAATGATTTTTTCATTTTCGCCGCATACGCATTCGCTTCAGCTTTACTTTTAAAACCCGCTACTTTTAAACGGTAACGTGTGGCGTAATTGTTAATATCGACGGGTGCAACTTCAACGGGAATGCCTTTTTGTTTAAATTCGGCGGCTTTGCTTTGAGCAAACCATTCTTGTTGATAAGAAATTACATTTACTGAATATTTGCCGACTGGAACAGGTTTTTGCGGTTTCACTACCGTGTTTATAACTTCTTTTCGTTCTGTTGAAACCGGTGCCATGACATTTTTCGTCCCCGCTTTGTTTTTTGTGGTTTCAACCGCGTTATCTTTTCCACCGCGTGCCATTCCTCGCGTTGTACGACCAATATAATGGTCTGCTGTTTTGTTACTACCTTGTGTTAAAGATTTGCGTTGTTCTTCGGTTTTAGAAACAGCTGTTGTGGCAGCTGCCGCTTTTGCTACGGCAGTGGCTTTAGCAATTTTTTGTGTCAACAATTCGGCTTCTGCTTTTACAGCCGCTTTTGTTGCTTCTTCTTTGGCTAATTTAGCCGCTTTTTCCTTTGCAGCTTCGCCTGATTTTTTCGCCATGTCAGCTAGTTTGACAGGTTCTGCTTTTGAAGCTACTTCGCCAGCAGGTGATGGGGGTGCAATATCTGTAATAGGCGGTGCGATTTCTGTTTCTGAAATTTTAGGTGCATCAATAACTGGTGATGTAGAAGTCGGTGTAGTTGCTTTGCTGTTTAATAAATTGACGGCTACATTTGACTTAGCCGTTTCAGGCGATTTGACTGGCGCAGTTGTTGATTTATTCGCATCCGCTGGCGTTGTACTCGCAACAGGAGGTGGTACGACAACTTGTGCCGCCGCCAATTTATCCACTTTCTGATTTAACTGCTCAACAGAGGTTTTAATATTTTCAATTTCTTTTTCCTTTTCTGGATTTTTCGCCAAAAACGTATTGACCTTTTCTTCTAATGCCGTAACAGATTGGCTCAAATTAGTCGTATCGTTTTTCGTACCATAAGACATCCAGCCAATGCCTGCACTACCAAGTAAGCCAATAACGCCAGCACCTAATGCAACATAACCAAAAGTTGCTGTTTTCTTTCTTTTGTTTTCTGCATCGGCAAATTGTTTTCTATTTTTGGTTTCAATACTGTCTTGGTCTGCACGTAATTGCGCTAAGACAAGGTCTTGTTCTTCTTTAACTTGACCTACTGCAAATTCAGCGGCTTTTGCAATGAGCGCGCTTTCATCAATAGGATTTACGGGGGGGATATTTTGTTTGGCAATTTTGGCATCTGTGATATTAAATTTGCCATCAACAATACTGTCTTCTTCCGTATCATGATTTGCATCCATTAACATTTTATTGGTGTCTTCATCATGCTCATCAAGATTACTAAATTCACTTGCCCATTCGGATTCATCTTTTGTTTGGGTATCTGATTCATCTAAACCGTCTAATTGTTTCATCCAATCATCATCGTCATCGGCTTTCGCTAAATCCACCGCAGGCGCAGTTTCGGTTTCTGCTTCGTCTAAACCGTCTAATTGTTTCATCCAATCATCATCGTCATCGGCTTTCGCTAAATCCACCGCAGGCGCAGTTTCGGTTTCTACTTCGTCTAAACCGTCTAATTGTTTCATCCAATCATCGTCGTCTATTGATTCGTTTACAGTAGTCGCACTTTCTTTTTCAATTGCATCATCATCGAGCAAATCAAAACCGGCGGTGGTATCGTTTTTATTTTCCATAGCGTCATTTAAACCTTCTAATTGTTGCATTTCGTCCAAATCATCATTGAAGGATTCGATGGACGCGGACATTTCCACAAGGGGTGCATCAATATCGGCAACATCATTAAAGTTATTAAATTCTTCTTGAAAATCTTCAAGTTCAGAATCGTTATTCTCAACGTGTAAGACATCTTCAAAGGGTACAGAATCCACCAAATCATCTAAGGCGGCTTCTGGTTCGACTGTTAATGAAGCGTTTTTTGAATCATCAAAATCGTCCAATTTTTCAACCGTTCCCATTTCAGGTTCTGCAGTTTCAACCAATTCATCTAAAGCAATTTCAGGTTCTGCA
>DALYHZ010000236.1:0-3626 GCA_031970635.1 Methylococcaceae bacterium
GCCATGAAATCGCCTCACCTTCACGATCGGGATCGGTTGCCAAATAAAGCGCATCCGCAGTTTTCAAGGCTTTGGTAATTGCTTGAATATGACGTTGATTTCGCTCAATTACTTCATATTTCATTGCAAAATCATGTTGTGGATCGACAGCACCTTCTTTTGGTATGAGGTCGCGCACATGCCCATAAGAGGCAAGCACTTGAAAATCTTTACCCAGATATTTTTCAATGGTTTTAGCTTTAGCTGGCGATTCAACAATGACGAGGTTTTTGCTCATTTAATCCATTCCGTTCGATAAAAGGCGAGACTTTTTTTAATGCACATAAGTGGGCAACAGGTCATAAATCATATCTTCCATGCGGGCGAGGGCGAGTTCTTCATCTGGTTGATTGAGTAGCACAATTAAGACAATCCATTTTAATTTGTCTAGCGAAAGCGGCTCTTCTAAGGCAATTGCACGGTCTAACACCAATTCGCGATTAACCGAATTTAAAATCCCTGTTCGTTCCAAACTCAGCAGTAAATTCTGGCATTCCACATCCAAACGAGAAGTTTCGTGTGAACTAAAAACACGAAAAGACGTTGCGGCTTGTGACTGAATATCGGTAGTTTCGATGGTTAAAGATTCTAGCCAGCTAAACGCTCTGGTGACATCAGTGTGTTCAAAACCCGCTTGAAGCAATTCGGTTTTCACTATATCGCAATCAGGCGGCATCTCACTGTCGTCATCCATATAATTTTCAAAGAGATACATCAGTACATCAAAAATATTTTCTTTCATAATTCTCAACTATTATTTTACGCGAATATAGCAACCGCCAGCGACGGCCTCAATGTAGCCTTGCAGCTCCAACAAAAAGAGTTGCGCGGCGATGCTTTCCACGGATTGTCCCGAACGTTCGACCAAATCATCAATCGACGTTGGGCTAAACATGACTAGATTCAATAATGTTTGTTGCTCAAGGTCAAGTAATGATTGTTCTGGTTCGGCATGTAAAAAGTTAATTCGTTGTTTATATTGGCTTAATTCATCAATAATATCTTGTGGCGTTTCGACAAGTTTTGCGCCTTCACGAATCATCGCATTGCAACCGCGAGATAACGGGCTATAAATCGAACCTGGAATGGCAAAGACTTCACGATTTTGTTCTAGTGCCAGTCGCGCTGTAATCAATGAACCACTTTTTTGCGCAGCTTCAACAACCAATAATCCTTGGCAAAGTCCGCTAATTAAACGATTTCGTTGTGGAAAATTTGAGGCTTTTGCCATTGTTCCGAGTGGGAATTCGGAAATCATCACGCCTGTGTTAATAATTTCGAGTGCCAATTCTTTATTGCTGGCCGGATAAACTCTGTCTAACCCCGTTCCAACCACAGCAATGGTATGACCACCCGCACTTAACGCGCCTTGATGTGCTGTGGCATCAATACCTAATGCTAAACCACTGGTGATGGCAAAGCCGTATTGGCTTAATTCAAAAGCAAAATCAAACGCCGTTTTACTACCTAATGCCGATGGATTACGACTGCCAACAATTGCCACTTGCGGATATGACAATAATTTTGCATTGCCGCGAACAAATAATAAGGGTGGCGGGTCGTAAATTTCTTTTAATGCTTCGGGATAAAGCGGATGCGTAATTTTCAAAATGTCGTTATTCGGCTGCGACAACCACTGCAAATCATAATCGACTAACGACCAATCAAATTGAATAATTGCTTCGACAATATTTTTTTTAATGTCCCACGCAAGTAATTCGACTTCGGTTGCGGTGAAAATTTCTTCAGGCGAATGTTCTTCAATTAAATTGGCAAAGGTTTTACATCCCACACCTTCGATGCGCAATAAGGCTAACCAATATTTAATATCAGCGTCTTGGCTATTTAGTTTTTTCATTGGGTTCTTACATCATCCAAACGGTGAATATCATGATTGACTTTCATCACAAGTGCATAACTCAAATGTTCAAAGGCGCGAAATACCATAATTTTCCCTGCTTTTTCATCCGGTAATTGCACTTCCTCTGCGTCAGACGATACCGTATCAAAAACCTTTCTGCCTTTTTGATAAACGATAAGTTCATGTCCTGTAAGTAAACCATCTGCGTTACCTTTATCGATAACCACCACGGTATGTAAACCAATTAAATCCATTCCGTCCATGACACCGATAATGTGACCATATAATGTTTTTTCTGGCGGACGAGGAAAAAAATTCAACGTATTTTCCATATCAGAGCTGGACATAATTCGATCATCGATACGAATTTCGTGAGTGCCTTTTGTAATTATCAACGTCGCAGGATCGCCGTCATGTTGCAATGTTGCAGTCGCGATATACTTTGCTTCGATACCTAAAACCTCATTTGTATCGACAGAATAATAAGTTTCACCTGTCCGATAAATGGTGTACGAGTTAGCCGTCATATCAGTTAGGTTTTTCACATAAACTTTATCGCCCGTTCCTGCAAGTAAATGTCCTTCATGAAAACCAATCACATAAGGCGCATTTTTTAATTCTTCTTCATTCACAACTTTAGGTGAAGTCAAAAATGTCGCAATTTTATCGTGCGGAATTAAAGTAATGGCGCGTTCAAGTTCACTTTCGCGTGAACAAGGCAACACTTTACCGTTTTTATCCAGTAGAAAACTTTGTCTACCTTTTTCATAGTCACTCGGTTTTAGAACGCATGGTTTATCTGTTTGCAAATTAGCAGTTGAAATCGGACGCGACAAACTCAATTGCGGTTGCCCATTAACCATACTGAAATAAATTGTGTCGTTAGGGTAAATAAGGTTTGGATTTTTAATTTGGCTATTATTTTTCCAAAGTTCTGGCCATTGCCACGGATGTTGCAAAAACTTTCCCGAAATCGCCCACAACGTGTCACCTTTAACGACGGTATATTTTTCAGGATGCGCTGGATTAAGCGCAATTTCGTCAGCGTCACAAACGTTTAAAACGCAAAAATTAAGTAACAAACCGATTAAAAAAGAAGAGGGCGTAAAGCGTGTGTTTTTCATGCGTACATTTCAAAGTTGTAGCGAATTCGGATAGAATCCAACCTATTTTCAAACATTTTTAGTTCATTATAGTGGAGAGTGCATTGAGTATTCTAACGATTCTCGAATTTCCAGACGAGCGGTTGCGTAAAAAAGCAGCCTCCGTTAAAACCGTAGACAACACCATTCAACAGCTTATCGACGATATGCTTGAAACCATGTATCACGCCAGTGGTATCGGTTTGGCGGCGACACAAGTGAACGTGCATTTGCAAGTATTAGTCATCGATACTAGCGAAGAAAAAAACGAGCCATTATGTCTTATCAATCCTGAAATTATCAGTAAAGACGGCGAATTTGAATACAAAGAAGGCTGTTTATCTGTGCCAGAATTCTTTGAAAAAATTACACGTCCTGCCCACATTATTGTAAAAGCCTTGGATCGTAACGGTGAGGTCATTGAGATTGAAGCTAATGATTTGTTATCGACGTGCATTCAGCATGAAATGGATCATTTAGACGGTAAATTATTTGTTGATTATTTATCGCCGTTAAAACGCCAACGTATTAAAACGAAGTTAGAGAAAATGCACCGTTTGGAAGGTAAAAAATAAATGAAGATT
>DALYHZ010000236.1:3636-3856 GCA_031970635.1 Methylococcaceae bacterium
AAAAACGCATCGACTGGAACACAGCTAAATGAAGATTATTTTTGCCGGTACGCCCGAATTTGCGGTACCGAGTTTGCAGCGGTTGATTGATTTGGGTCATGAAATTTGCGCCGTTTACACCCAGCCAGATCGTCCCGCTGGACGTGGTCAACAGTTACAACCGCCGCCTGTGAAAGTTTTGGCGTTGGCGCATAACATTCCTGTTTTCCAACCGCTGACG
>DALYHZ010000237.1:0-3852 GCA_031970635.1 Methylococcaceae bacterium
AACACGAACGCAAAGAATTATTGCGATTTTTAACTTGTGGCAACGTCGATGACGGCAAAAGTACGCTCATCGGACGATTACTACACGATTCAAAAATGATTTACGAAGACCAACTCGCCGCCGTGCAAGCCGATAGCGTGAAATCAGGCACAACGGGCGCAGGAAAAATCGATTTAGCGTTACTCGTCGATGGTTTGCAAGCCGAACGCGAACAAGGTATTACCATCGATGTGGCGTACCGTTATTTTTCGACTTCAACACGCAAATTCATCATCGCCGACACACCAGGACATGAACAATACACACGCAACATGGCAACAGGCGCATCGACGTGTGATTTAGCGATTATTTTGATTGACGCACGTTACGGCGTTCAAACCCAAACCAAACGCCACAGTTTTATTGCTTCGTTGCTCGGTATTCAACACATTATCGTTGCGATTAACAAAATGGATTTGGTTGAATACAGTGAAGCGAAATTTGAACAAATCAAGGCTGATTACTTGAATTTCGTAAAAACACTCGATTTACACGATATTCGATTCATCCCTATGTCAGCGTTGGACGGCGATAACGTGGTGAACCCAAGCGAAAATATGTCATGGTTCAAAGGTCAACCGCTCATGGAAGCCTTGAACACGATTGAAATTGCCAACGACCGTAATTTCACCGATGCGCGTTTTCCTGTTCAGTATGTAAATCGTCCGAACTTAGATTTTCGTGGATTTTGCGGCACGGTGGCGGCGGGCATTTTCAAAAAAGGCGACAAAATCACCGCCTTGCCTTCTGGCAAAAGTAGCACCATTAAATCCATCGTCACTTATGATGGCGAATTGGAACAAGCGTTTTCACCAATGGCAGTGACGCTCACACTTGATGATGAAATCGATATTAGTCGCGGTGATATGATTGTCGGTTCACAAGAACTCGCGCCAATCGTTTCAGATAAATTCAAAGCGCACATTGTTTGGATGGCAGAACAGCCGCTTAACATTGGCAAACAATACGCGATTAAATTGGCAACACGCAGTGTGTTTGGCAGTGTGTCACTCATTCATCATCGTATTGACGTGAATACACTTGAACATCACGATGCCAACGGTTTGCAACTCAATGAAATTGGTTTGTGTACGGTTTCAGTGAATGCGCCTGTTGTGTTTGATGCGTATAAATCCCACAAAGGCACAGGTTCATTTATCGTTATCGACCGTTTGACGAATGGCACGGTTGCGGCGGGTATGATTGTCGGCAGTGACGACAGTGAGAACTCACAACCTGTTAGTGTTGAAGAACGTGCCGCACGTTTTAGCCAAGTTGCCACAGCAATTAGTTTAGCTGGTGAAAATAGCGTTGAACTTGCTTATCAATTAGAACGTAAATTGTTTGATAACGGTCATGCTTGCACGATTTTAGAAACTGCAAACAACGTTTTGATTGAAGCGATAAAGCATGCTGGCTTGATTGCAATTTGCGTCAATACGAACGAAGGTTTCACGCCAATTCATTTTGATACTAACACACAAAGCCTTGATGACATTTATGCGGCTTTAAAAGTGCAGAAAGTGATTTATTAGTTTTTGGGATGATATATAAGGGCAAATTCATCGTGATGATTTGCCCAAAAGCTGTAACTGACGAGAGTAAAAACCGTGAAAATTGATTTTGAAAATTTAGGCAATATCGAAAAAGGTAGTATTGAGCTAAATGATTTCACCTTGTTTTGTGGCAAAAACAATTCGGGGAAGACTTATGCAATGTATTCGATTTATGGTTTGTTGAGTATAGATTTCAGGGAAAATTATAAACAAAGTCTTAATATTGAACATGTGAAGTTTGATTTTGTTCAAACCATTATTGATAAACTTGAGCAAGGTAAATACAGTTTAAATCTTGATGATTTTCTTCTTCTTTATAAAAAAGAAATGTTGGATGTATTAGCAAGAAGGTTAGAATTTTTTTTACCAAATTTATTTGGTGTTACAAAAGACAATTTTTCACAAACAAGAATTCAGTTAGATTTTTCTGATGAGAATATAAAAGAACGAATCAAACAGTCGGAAATAAAATCTTACCGCTACAAAAGATTCTCACTCGATATAGATGAAAAAGAAATTCAATTTTCTTTGGCTAATGAAGAAAAACTGGACGGTAATACTTCCCCTTCTTTACAACTTAAAATTTCAGGATGGTTAATCGGTATTTTGTTTTTTGATTGGTATTTCAGTCAAAATCCTTTCCTGTTGCCTGCTGAAAGAGCAGGAATAAATTTGTTACTTAAAGAATTGTTTAGTGTTCGTAATTTAGCAATTCAACAAGCGCAAAATGATAATGCTAACGCTATGCGTTTGTTGAATGAAATTATAAAGGCAAGATATGCAGAGCCGCTAAAAGATTATATGCAATACATAAATAGCATTAGTGGCTACCAGAAAGAAGACAGTAGTTATCGTCAATACGCTGAAGCAATCCAACACAACGTGTTAGGTGGTGAGTATGAAGTAGATGAATTCAATAATATATTTTTTATACCATCTGACAGTAAAAATAAATTACCTTTACATTTTAGTTCTTCAACCGTTAAAACCCTTTTTGGTTTAGTTTTCTATTTAAAGCATCAAGCAAAAAAAGGTGATTGCTTAATGATTGATGAACCCGAACTAAACCTACATCCTGATAATCAACGCAAAGTAGCACGAGTTTTAGCGCAGTTGGTTAATGCGGGTTTGAAAGTCATTGTAAGTACACATAGTGATTATTTTGTGCGTGAATTGAATAATCTCATCATGTTGAAAAAGAATTTTACTGGAAGTGTGGAATTGCAAAAAGAATATGGTTATCAAGATAACGAATTATTAGATGAAAAACGTATCTCTGCTTATTTGTTTGATAACAATGAGATTACGAAAATGGGATTGGATGAAGAGGGAATTATCGTTGACACATTTGACGAAGTGATTAACAAGTTAAACCAATCATCAAACAAAATTTACTTTGCAATGCAGGACGCAAAAGACTTGAATGAACAGAAACAAAGAGGGTAAGTCGTTGAGTTTTTTGTTACCCGAGGTGTTTAAAAAAGCCATTGCTGAAAGTCCTTTTCATATCAAGCCAAACAATGAACAAATTTTAAAAATCATTGAAGAAGATACAAGTTGCAGTTGTAAATGGGTTGAAATTTCAATAAAAAATTTACCTTCTACTTTTTGTTTTTCTATTGATTACAAAGATAAAGGGGGATTTGACTTTGTTTTTCCATTCTTCAATACTGACAAAACAACGAATATCTCAGGGCTTCGTTCCAAAAATGATGCCATTATCATTTGCCAAATAAATCAACAAATTCATGTATTTTTAATCGAGTTAAAATCCGAAAATAAAGGCGAATACTTACAACAGTTAGAATTATCAAAAATTTTTGTAAATTTCGTTATCGACTGATTCAATTTAGTTAACCAATCGTGCCAAATAAAAAAGGAAGATATTACATTCAAAGGGATTTTATTTCGTTGTCGAAAGCGAAGTGGTAAAGGAACAACTCGAAAAAAAGATAAAGCACAATTTGAAAATAGGCAGGCTTCATTCTTGATTGCAGAAGAACCTTGTCACGACACATATCGATTACAATACTTTTTAAACTAATTACTAAACTATAAAAAATGACAGAACCACAAGAAAACATCCAAGACGAACAAGACCAAATCCGCCAACGCCGCGAAAAATTAACCGCATTGCGCGAAGAAACCATTGCCTTTCCAACTGATTTTCGCCGCGATGTCGTCGTCGGGGAAAATCAGTTGGAAAATATGGTGAAAAAACTAAAGAAGAACTCGAAGCCGAACATTTGCGTGTAAA
>DALYHZ010000238.1:0-3830 GCA_031970635.1 Methylococcaceae bacterium
GCCTTCACGGCAAACTCGAAACATTTAAAGTCGATATACGCGCTTACGTTTACGCTGGTGAAATTCAATTGACTTGTGCGCGATTATATCAAGGTCAAACGACCAATTTCCGAACAGCTGGCGGCGGTTTCGCGCCTGTCATCACACATAATTGAAGGTTATTAAAACATGCTCATTCAGTGGTACCCTGGACACATGCACAAAGCTAGCCGTGAAATCAGAGCGGCAATGGAACATATCGATTTAACAATTGAAATCCTCGACGCACGCATTCCATTTAGCAGTCAAAATCCAGCTTTAGCTAAACTTCGCGGTGATAAACCGTGTATTAAAGTGTTGAGTAAATGTGATTTAGCCGACGAGCAACGCACACAACAATGGCAGGAATATTTAGAACGTGAACAAGGCGTGAAAACGCTTGCTGTGGCGATGAATCAAGTGGATAAAATCCGTCAATTGACTGCGCTGTGTCATAAACTAGTGCCACGTTTAGAAAGTCGTACTAAACCCTTACATGCGTTAATTACCGGCATCCCCAATGTGGGAAAATCGACGCTTATTAACATTCTCGCTGGTCGTACCATTGCAAAAACAGGCAATGAACCTGCTGTGACAAAACATCAACAACGCATTGATTTAGGTGACGGTTTGGTACTTTTTGATACGCCCGGTGTGTTGTGGGGAAATATTGAAAATAAAAACAGTGGTTATCGTTTAGCGGCAACGGGCGCAATTAAAGACACGGCTTTTACGCATGAAGATGTCGCATCCTTTATCGCTGAATATTTATCACACAATTATCCCGAATTACTCAAAGCGCGTTTTCAAATCGATGTTTTGCCACAGTCGGAAATCGAGTTATTAAATTTAATTGGCAAAAAACGCGGCTGTTTGCGTTCAGGTGGACACATCGAACTCGATAAAGTGGCGAAAATTTTAATCGGTGAATTACGCAGTGCAACACTCGGACGCATTACGATGGAAACCCCTGAACAAGTGGAAATTGAATTAGCTGAACTCGAAATTATTCGCGCTGAAAAAGCGGCAAAAAAACAAGCTAGGTTACAAAAACGTGAACACTGAACCCAAAACGTATGATGCCATTGATGCGTTAATCATAAATTTTTTGCAGGATGGTTTTCCCATTTGCGATGAGCCTTATTTACACGTTGCAAATCAATTGGGTTTAACCGAAGAAGATGTTTTAGCGCGGCTAAAAAAATTGCTCGATAATGGCACGCTCACACGATTTGGCGCGTTATATAACGCAGAACGAATCGGGGGCGCGTTGACATTAGCCGCGTTAAAAGTGCCAGAAAAAGATTTTGAACACGTTACCCAGATTGTCAATGCGTTTCCCGAAGTGGCACATAATTACGCGCGTAATCATGAACTGAATATGTGGTTTGTCGTTGCGACTGAAACACCTGAACAACTCAATAATACCCTGTCGGCAATTGCACAGCAAACCGGTTTGCCCGTTTACAATATGCCTAAAATTAACGAGTATTTTGTTGGTTTGAAATTGGAAGCGTGACATGGATTTTAATGACATAGATTTGATTATTATGCGAGCAACCCAAGCCGGTTTGCCACTCACATCAAAACCTTATCACGCATTAGCCGAGCAATTAGATTTACCTGTTGAATTGGTCATGGCGCGTTTTGATACAATGCAAAAAAGTGGTGTGATTCGCCGTATCGGCGCAGTGCCGAATCATTATAAATTAGGCTATCGCTTTAATGGCATGACCGTATGGAATGTTCCCGATGAACAAATTGATATGCTAGGTGAACAAATTGGTAAATTGCCGTTTGTGAGTCATTGTTATCATCGACCACGCCATTTACCCGAATGGTCATATAACCTGTTTGCGATGGTACACGGCAAAAGTGAAAGTGAAGTCAATCAACAAATTGCACAAATTGCCGTGTTGCTGGGTGAATTTAACTTGGGTAATGATGTGCTTTACAGTACCAAAATTCTAAAAAAAACAGGTTTTCGCACTGCCTATTTTAAACGTGGACAAGTGAACTGATTTTGGAAATATCCTTCATTTGGGTCTATGCCCAATTCTTTTAATCGCATCCAATTTAAATTGAGAAGCGCCATCGCATGTTTTTGTTGTGCAGCTTTCAAATACCAAAACTCAGCAAGTTTGAAATCTTTTTTAACACCTTTACCATATTCATAAATTTCTCCTAATTTAAATTGCGAATCCGCATGACCATCTTCGGCTTTTTTGTGATACTGAAGATATTTTTCTTTATATTCCCGTTTTGTTTTTATCATCATGTATCGCTTATGTAGTCGATTCAATAGTTTTGAAATAAGACTCATTGAGATGACTTTTACTTTGACAGCAGGCAACTTGTAATTCATATAAATTCTTCCTGTCTCTGATCACACCTAAAATACCTTGTTGATATAAATCTGGAAGTTGTTTAAAACTTTCAATCATTTCTTCTATTTCTTCATTGCTACACATAAATAATTCCCATCCCAATTAAAATATGAAAAAACCTTATTTTACAACCGGAAAAATTAATAAAAGAGAGCAGTTGTATAACTAACCGGTTTTATAACTATAAGCACACTTTGTTCATATTTCTACTAAGTCTTACTTGTTATTTCACCCACGAAAAAGGGAGAAGTTAAAGTAAATTCTTTTAAAAAAACATAACATTAAGAAAAAAATAATTTTAATTTTCTAAAAAATATAAGACAATCCATACAACTTCACTCAAGGCATTTGTGAAGCGAGTATTTTGTAGTAAAGTACGTTCCCTTATCTAACTTGACTTGAGTAACGTTTATGACAGTACACGAAAAGATACGTTTTTTAAGACAATTAAGAGGTTGGTCACAAGAAGACATGGCAGGAAAATTAAACATGTCTCCAAATGGCTATGGGAGCATTGAACGAGGTGAAACAGATGTTAATTTATCTCGCCTTGAACAAATTGCATTGATATTTGAGGTTCGTTTGTCTGAATTATTTGAATTAAATGAACAAACCGTCTTGAATACAATAGAGGTTCTTCATACTGAAAACTCACATCATGCCGCTCATCCCCTTGATATAGATGCAAGCGATTATGAAAGCAAACGCTTAATGGCCGAGTCTGTCCTTGAAACACAAAAATTGGTCACTGAGCAAAAAGAACGAAATCTGAAATCACTAATAGACACGCTCTTTTCTTCAACAAAATAATGCTAACACTGATGAGTATCCACATGGTTGGTTGCAATAACTTTAAAGTCCTCTTGCAAATCTAAAAAGGCATCTACCATGTCTGGATCAAAATGCCCTCCTTTACTTTCGTAGATAATTTGCACAGCTTCCTCATGAGACATACTTGCTTTGTAAGGTCGATAATTAACTAACGCATCATAAACATCTGCTATAGCCATTAAACGAGCAGAAATTGGAATATCCTCACCAGTCAAACCTTCAGGATAACCAGAACCATCCCATTTTTCATGATGGCTATAAATAATTTCTTTTACGCATTTGAAAAATGGAATTTCACTACTGACCTCACTTTCCGCCTGCAAAATAATGTCCATACCACACACTGTATGGTTTTTCATAATTTCAAATTCTTCAGGTTCAAGCCGTGCGGGCTTCAGCAAGATACAATCGGGAATTCGCGCTTTGCCTACATCATGTAATGGTGCCGCTTTACATAACATTTCGATCATTTTGTCATCATTAAGAAAATGCGTAAAGCGGGGATGGAATCGTAATTTTTCTGCTAAAAACTGCCAATTTTCTTGCTCGATCGCCGCCATAATTTCATCTAAGTTGCGGCGATATTGTTGCAAA
>DALYHZ010000239.1:0-3821 GCA_031970635.1 Methylococcaceae bacterium
GCGGAAGTGAAAAAAAATCTACGTCATACGATTAACGATTATTTAATGCCGGTTGCATCGAACGACCCCATTGAACGCGATCACACGTTGAAACGGTTAATTTTGGAACAATACGCGCCCAATATTTTGATTGATTACAAACAAGATAGCGGTGCGCCGGTTATTTATGAAACCCATCCGACCTATCCAAATTTGTTCGGGCGTGTGGAATATACCAATGACCAAGGCACGTTAATTCCGCATTATCGCCGCATTTGTGCGGGTGCGTTGCATAAAGCCAATGGCGGTTATTTGATTTTAGATGCGGAAAAAGTGCTGCATTATCCGTTTGTTTGGGAAGGTTTGAAACGCGCGTTAAAAGCCGGTTATATCGAAATTGAATCGCCTTATACCGAACAAAGTGCAAGTACCATCACACTCAAACCCGAAGTCATTCCGTTAAATGTCAAAATTATTTTGGTGGGCAGTGGCGATATTTATTATTTGCTCGAAGAGATGGACGATGAATTTAACGAATCGTTTCGCGTGTTAGCCGATTTTGATTATCGGATTCCACGCACGCCTGCGACGATGCAACATTTCGCACAATTGATGGTCAAACAAGCAAGCGATGCCAAAACGTTTCCGCTTACTCGCGCGGCGATTGAAAGTTTAATTGAACACAGTTGTCGTTTAGCAGAAAGTCAGCAATATTTTTCAGCGTGCATTAACGATGCGTTGGAAATTATTGGCGAAGCGCAATTATTCGCGAACAAAGCGCAAAGTGAACAGATTGACCGCACGCATATCGAACAAGCCTTAGCGGCACGGGAATATCGCAATGGTCGGATGTCACAAACCATTTTAGAAGAAATGCTCGATGGCACAATTTTGATTGAAACCGATGGCAGCGCGATTGGCAAAATCAACGGTTTGACGGTTTTGGATATGGGTGGCAGCAGTTTTGGTACGCCTGCGCGAATTACGACAACTGTTTATCCCGGTTCGCGCGGTGTTGTCGATATTGAACGCGAAGTCGAATTAGGGCAGGCGTTGCATTCTAAAGGGGTTATGATTTTAACCGGTTATTTAGGACATTGTTACGCACAACAATTTCCGCTCGCTATTTCTGCCAGCATTGCCATGGAACAATCTTACGGTCATATCGATGGCGATAGCGCGTCACTTGCGGAGTTATGTAGTTTAATTTCTGCCTTGACGCGTGTGCCGATTAAACAAAATTTTGCCGTCACCGGTTCGATTAACCAATACGGTGAAGTGCAAGCCATTGGTGGCGCGAATGAAAAAATCGAAGGTTTCTTCCGTTTATGCCAAGCACGCGGTTTAAATGGTTCACATGCGGTCATTATTCCAGCCGCAAATAAACGTAATTTAATGCTTAAACAAGAAGTATTAGACGCTGTGGAAGCGGGATTATTTTCTATTTTCGCAGTAAATACGGTTGATGAAGCGTTGGGATTACTAACCGGCGAAGTGGTGGGAATGATAGATGTGGATGGCAATTGCGTCGAAGGCAGTGTGAACTTTAAAGCCATTTGCCGTTTAAAAGAGATTTCAGAGCTGGGCGCAGATGAAGATAAAGACGGCGGCGATGCGTAATTTGATTATTTGTTTTCTTTTCTAAAATCCGCCGGATAAATCGGATTATCAGAACGCCATAAGCCAATGTGGCGTTCCCGTGCGTCTTTTTCTAAATCGCTTAAAGTTGAATCATGTGCGTATTCACGATAAACCCACGCATAACCATTTTTGACCATTTCACGGTTGATATTATTGCCATCAACGTAAACCGTTCCTACATTACGCCCGTATTGGTCAACCGTTTCTGTTTCTACACGCACGAATCGATTTGCCACTAAACCTGTTAAAAACAGGGCGGCTTCTTTGCCATACGGTTGGGCTTTACTGCCAAAATGTGACGTTTCGGGAGCATCAATTTGTGCGAGGCGTATTTTTACTTTGCCGTTAGTCGTTTTGATTGTGATGGTATCGCCGTCTATCACTTTAGTCACATTGCCAGTGATAACGGTTGTACTCAGCTGTTTTTTTCCTGATTGAAAAACTGTTTTTTTAGATTCTTGTTTGGGACTGTTTTCAAAAGTCATAACCGTTGCATCACTGCCGCATGGCGATTCTGAATAAACCATTGTGCCATCTTGTGTGCATTTATATACGTCAGCATTAACGGATAAAGAAATGCTATTTAGAATGCAAAGTGTCCCTAAACAAATAAACTGTTTCATAATTGCCTCCTTTGCTTTGTGAAAATAAACAATTGGTATGATGTTAGTATTAAAACTGTTTTTACCATAGCCAACACACTTTTCGATAATTTATCTAATGAAAAATGCGCTTCTTTCCCAACGTGATTTAGCTGTCTTGTGGCATCCCTGTACACAAATGCACGACCACGAAACATTTCCTTTAATTCCCATAAAATCAGGGCAAGGCGTTTGGCTAGAAGATTTTGACGGCAATCGTTATTTAGATGCAATCAGTTCGTGGTGGGTGAATTTATTTGGTCATGCTAATCCGATAATTAACGCGGCACTCAAAAACCAATTGGATAATTTAGAGCATGTTATTTTTGCGGGTTTTACACATGAAGCGGCGATTGAATTGGCTGAAAAATTAGTTGCTATTACGCCGGCTGGGTTATCACGTTGTTTTTATGCGGATAACGGTTCAGCGGCTGTCGAAGTTGCGTTAAAAATGAGTTTTCATTATTGGCAAAATCGTGGTCAAAACCAGAAAACAAAATTCATTACGCTTGAAAACAGTTATCACGGTGAAACATTAGGCGCGTTAGCCGTTGGTGATGTGGCGTTATATAAAAAAACTTATGCGCCATTGCTCATGGATGTTATGACTGTACCGAGTCCAGATTGTTATTTTCGAGAAGAAGGTGAAAGTTGGGCAGAGTATTCCACGCGCCAATTTGTTCATCTTGAAAAAACGTTACAACAACACGCCGCCGAAGTTTGCGCCGTGATTATTGAACCGTTAGTGCAATGTGCGGGCAATATGCGAATGTATGATGCAGTGTATTTAAAATTATTGCGCGAGGCGTGTGATAAATATGGCATTCATTTGATTGCCGATGAAATTGCCGTTGGTTTTGGACGTACCGGAACGTTGTTTGCCTGTGAACAAGCTGGAATTTCGCCAGATTTTTTATGTTTGTCAAAAGGTTTAACGGGCGGTTATTTGCCGCTTTCAGCAGTGCTGACAACTGAGAATATTTACGGGGCGTTTTACGAGGATTATTCAAAGTTGACCGCATTTTTACATTCGCACAGTTACACGGGGAATGCGTTAGCGTGTCGAGCGGCATTAGCAACTTTGCGTATTTTTGAATCACAAGATGTTTTGGCAAGCAATCGTGTTTTAGCTGAGAAAATGACAGCGTTATCGCAACGTTTTTTGGCTCATCCTAATGTTGCGGAAGTGCGTCAAACGGGCATGATTGTCGCCATTGAATTGGTGAAAAATAAAAACACGCGCGAACCTTATCCGTGGCAAGAACGACGTGGTTTGCAAGTTTATCGGTATGCGTTATCGAAAGGTGTGTTGCTTCGACCATTGGGGAATGTAATTTATTTTATGCCGCCGTATGTTATTACGCAGGATGAATTAACATTGATGTTTGATGTGGCGTGGCAGGCGATTGTGAATGTTACGGGGGGAAAATAACCGTGTGGTGTGGATTTTTAATATCACGTCCTTGTGATAAATTCGCTGCATCAATTTTTATTCGCATCAGCTTCTGCCAAAAGCAGAATAGTCGTTGCTGTCAAATGAAGTGCATAACGCGCTAAATG
>DALYHZ010000240.1:0-3725 GCA_031970635.1 Methylococcaceae bacterium
GACAGATAACGCATTTTTATCTTTAAGTGAAAACGACAACACACCTTGGTTTGTTTTTTCAGCCATTATTTATCCTCGATTGAGCAATGCCCATGAAATTAAAATTTCTTCCCATAACACTTGTTTATTGATTTGCGTTTCTAACCGTTGCCGACTTTTCAACAATAAATCGTAAAACTCGTACAACTTTATGGGGTTCAGTTGTTGTGCGAGTTCACTTAACGCTATTTTTAAATCGGCATGATACAAATTTTTGGGTTCTGTTTGATGATAATAACGTATCAAATCGATTACCCATGAACTCAGCCAAAATAAAAGTGTTGTTTCCGGTAATTTCAACCACTGCTCCGCGATAATAACCGGATGCATTTGTTGTCTTGCAACAGAAAGCCACGCATGAAAACAATCACGGCGTTGCGCTAAATGTTCATCGGTGGCGTATTGTTGCGCGAGTAGAGGCGAGCCTTGCGCCAAATTCAATACAATTTCCGCATTTTCGACGGTTGATTGTTGCGAGAGCCACGGCAAAACGAGATTTTTGTCTGGCATCGATAGCGTGAATTTTTGGCAGCGACTTTTAATCGTCGCCGGTAATTTGTTCATCTGATGCGTCACTAAAATCAACACGGTGCGTTCGGTGGGTTCTTCCAAATATTTTAAAAACGCATTCGCGGCGGCATTATTTAAAGCATCTGCTGGATGAATCAAAATGGCACGATAACGTTCGAATTGTGGCTTTAAACTCAATTTTTCCATTAACGTGCGAATTTGTGCGATGGTAATGTTTTTGCCAATTTCTTCGGGTTTCACATCCATAAAATCGGGATGTGTTTGCGCTTTGAGCAATAAACAACTACTGCATTGACTACAACTTAAACCTGTCTCTTGCGGGTGTTCGCATAATAAAGCATGAGCAAATTGCTCGGCTAATTGTTGTTTACCAATCCCTAACGCGCCGTTGATGAGTAAGGCTTGCGGCACACGCTGTTGCGCGATATAGCTTTGCAATTGTTGCCAATCGTGATGTTGCCAAGGATATAAATTCATCGTAATAACGGGCTTAACACGTTAATAATGATTTGTTGCACATCGCCGAGTGGCTGATTAGCTTTAATCAATTTAATACGGTGCGGATGAATTTCGGCTTGTAATAAATAGGCTCGTCGCACATCTTCAAAAAACTGTACGGTTTCCGATTCAAAACGGTCAAACGCGCCCCGTTTTCCCGCGCGTTCCATGCCAATTTTCACCGGTGCATCGAGTAGCAACGTTAAATCCGGTCGCAAACTGCCTTGCACTAAATTTTCTAACCATTCGATATGACTAATTTTGACATTTCGTCCGCCACCTTGATAAGCATACGTTGCATCGGTAAATCGGTCACAAATCACCCAATCGCCCCGCGCTAACGCAGGTTCAATGACATGTTTTAAATGTTGCGCTCTGGCGGCAAACATCAATAACAATTCCGCTTCGTCAGCAATGGCTTCACTTTTTTTGTCGAGTAATAAGGCGCGTAATTTTTCGGCTAACTTTGTGCCACCCGGTTCGCGCGTGACCACAACGGGAATTTTTCGCACTTGCAAATAACTTTCAACAAATGCCACATTCGTGGTTTTTCCTACACCTTCGCCACCTTCAAATGTGATGAATTTACCTCTGCTCATTTATCACCTCATTTTTGTGACGCTGATATTGTTCGACAGCGGCATTATGCGCCTCTAACGTTGCAGAAAAAACGTGTGTGCCATCGCCTTTTGCCACAAAATACAATGCTTCGCTTGCGTCAGGATGCAGAGCGGCGTGAATAGCATCGCGTCCAGCCATCGCAATCGGTGTGGGTGGCAACCCTTTGAACGTGTAAGTGTTATAAGGCGTTTGATTTTGCAAATCGGTGGTTTTTATGTCGCCTTGATACGCATCCCCCATACCGTAAATCACCGTCGGGTCAGTTTGTAACATCATATCTTGTTGCAATCGACGACTAAAAACGCCCGCAATTTGTGCGCGTTCAGTTGGTGCGGCCGTTTCTTTTTCGATAATTGAAGCCAAAATTAACGCTTGATAAGGTGTTGTCAGCGGTAAATTTTCGGCTCTGTTTTGCCATTCTTCGGCTAAGACAACCTGCATTTTTCCATAAGCGCGTTTTAGTAATGCCTCGTCGCTGGTGTGTTTTTCAAAAAAATAAGTATCAGGGAAAAATAGCCCTTCGGGATGATTTTGTGAAATCCCTAACGTTGTCACAATGGTTTCGTTTGGTGTGTTTTGTAACGTGTGTTCGAGATAGGGATTTTTATCTAATTCCTGACGGATTTGTTTAAAATTCCAACCTTCAGGAAAGGTAATCGCGTGCTGTTTGACTTTGCCTTGTACAAATAACGCTAAAATTTGTGGGGCGGTAGAATTAACAGGAAGTTCGTATTCGCCAGACTTAATTTTTTTATTGGCATCGTCTTTCCACGCAATGACTTTGAACCAGAACGGTTTAATTGCGACGTGTTGTTCGACGAGTTTTTCTGTAATTTGTTTGAGATTTTCGCCTTTTTCAATTTCAATTGTTACGGGATTTTCAAAGACGGCAGGATTGTTTAAGGTACTGTCATAATCCATCCACGCCCAGCCGCCAACATAACTCAACATAATCAATGTATAGCCAGCGATTTTATTTAATTGCATAAGCCACCTGTTTTTGTTTTTCGCATTCTAAAACATGTTGTAAATGTTTGGTTATTTTGCCAAGAACATAGCCCTGTTTTTCTAATTGACGAATCCCCCAAATTCCAATTACCGAATTACAAACAAAAATTTCATCTGCCTCAAATAAATCTTCAATAGAAAAATCGTGTTCACATACGAAAATTTGTTCAAAAACCCAACTTCGCAAAATGCCTGAAATGCCACAGTTTTTTAGCGATGCGGTAAAAGTTGCCCCATTTTTAACATAGAAAAGATTTGTCATCGTGCCTTCAATCACACGACCTTCAAAATCAAGCATAACGCCTTCGTGAATAGTTGGTTCATGCCATTCAGCGCGTGCTAAAACTTGCTCTAATCGGTTTAAATGTTTCATGCCAGCTAATGCCGGATTTAAACCTAAACGTGTATGACAAATCCTTGCGACAATGCCATCAGAATAATAATTTTCTGGATAATTTGGAAAGGGATGCAAACTTAAAATGCGTGTTGGCTGAATTTCATCGGGTTGACGATAACCACGTCCACCGCTGCCGCGCGTGATAATAATTTTCAGCACCGCATTACCGGCATTTTGACAAAGCTGTTTGATTTCAGATCGTAATAAATCTAAATCAGGTTTTGGCAGATAAAGCCGCTCAGAATCGTTACTTAAACGCTGTAAATGCTGTTCTAAAAAAATGGGGATATTTTGACGAACCTCGATGGTTTCAAATAGTCCGTCACCGTATTGAAAACCACGATCCATAATGGCAACAGTGTCTTTATATTCACCATTGACGAGCATTTTTAGAAATCGTGGTTTATGTAGAAATTCTTATTGGTAACGTTTAAAAATCAACGTCCCATTTGTGCCACCAAAGCCAAATGAATTAGACATTGCCACGTCGATTTTCATCTCACGCGCTGTGTTTGGCACATAATCTAAATCACATTCGGGGTCTTGGTTTTCTAAGTTAATCGTAGGTGGTGCAATTTGATTTTGAATACTCAAGGCAGTTAGAACGGCTTCAATGCCACCCGCCGCGCCT
>DALYHZ010000241.1:0-246 GCA_031970635.1 Methylococcaceae bacterium
GTCTCGCGGCGATTTTTCAAGTCAATTGGTTGTCGCAAGAGGTGATAACAGCAGTTTGATTTATTCTTTGAAAATGATGGTTGATAACATTAACGATTTTGTTAAATCGCAAGATGTGATGGCAAAAAAACATCATGATGGTTTTATTAGTGAAAAAATTGATGTGACAAAATTCAAAGGCACGTTTGGTGAGATGGCGCAAAGAACAAACGATTTAGTGCAATCACATATCGATGTCAAAATGAA
>DALYHZ010000241.1:297-3705 GCA_031970635.1 Methylococcaceae bacterium
ATATGCCACGTTTACCTGGTGAAAAAGCGAAAGTATCCAATGCGATGGATTCGGTAAAAACGGCGTTATTGAATGTAAACAAAGAAATCGAAATGTTGGTGAGTGCTGGCGCACAAGGTGATTTTTCAAAACGTGCCGATGCTGAGCATTTTGAATTTATGTTTAAAGACATGCTCACAAATTTGAATACATTAGTTTCTACCTGTGGGACAGCTTTTGATGATGTGTTACGAATGTCTGATGCCTTGGCTAAAGGTGATTTGACACAAAAAATTACGCAAGACTATGTAGGAACCTTCGGTAAAGTCAAAGAGGGTATGAATGGCACTGTTGAAAATCTCACCGCGTTAATCAGTGAAATTAAAAACGCCACGGATATGATTAACACAGCCTCTCAAGAAATTGCTGCTGGAAATAATGATTTATCTCACCGCACAGAACAACAAGCGGCGAGTTTGGAAGAAACGGCGGCGAGTATGCAAGAACTCACCTCAACGGTGCAGGCAAACAGTGACAATGCAAAATACGCAAATGATATGGCGTTGTCTTCTTCTGATATTGCCCGAAAAGGCGTTGCGGTCGTCAATCAAGTCGTGACTACGATGGAAGACATCAACGAATCTTCACGCAAAGTCGTAGACATTATCACCGTCATTGATGGCATTGCTTTCCAAACCAATATTTTGGCTTTAAACGCCGCTGTTGAAGCGGCACGAGCTGGTGAACAAGGTCGTGGTTTTGCTGTGGTTGCAAGTGAAGTTCGTAATTTGGCGCAACGCGCGGCAAGTGCGGCTGGTGAAATTAAAGGCTTAATTAGTGATTCTGTTGATAAAGTCGAAGATGGCACAAATTTAGTCGCTAAAGCCGGTAAAACGATGGAAGAAATTGTGAATTCTATTCAAAATGTGACCGCGACTATCACGCAAATTAGTTCCGCTTCGTATGAACAAACCACGGGAATTCAACAAGTCAATCAAGCGATTGGTGAAATGGATGATGTGACACAACAAAATGCCGCTTTAGTTGAACAAGCCGCTGCCGCCGCTGAATCGTTAGAAGACCAAGCACGCAATTTATCTATCACGGTAGGAAATTTCAAAATTGCGGGTGGCAGTAGCAGTGTTTCTTCACCTGTAAAAACCTACACGCCAAATGTTTCTAAACCTGCTGTTGCACAAAAAACGGTTGCTGTTAAACCAGCCGCCGTCGTTAAAGCCGTTCCTCAGGTTTCTACCCCCGAAGAAACTACAGAAGTAATCGATATTGATTTGGATGGCGCACTAAAAAAACATGCGGATTGGAAAGTAAAATTACGCACCGCAATTAGCAATAAAGAAAAGCTCGATGTGGCAACCATTTCTAAAGATAATTGCTGTGATTTTGGTAAATGGTTACACAGTGAAGACACGCATCCGCAAATCAGTCATTTGCAAAGCTATCATGATTGTGTGGCAAGACATGCAGAATTTCACATTGAAGCCGGTAAAGTGGCCACCGTTATTAACGATAGAAAATATGATTTAGCCCAAAAGTTATTAGGCAGTGAATCAGAGTTTTCTAAGACTTCCGGCGCAGTAGGGTCGGCGATTATGCGTTTGAAAAAAGATACCGCACCCAAAAAAGCCGCGCCTGTCATCACAAAACCTGCTGCGACATCTTCGTTTTCAGATGATTGGGAAGAATTTTAAATTGTGAAAAATCAAAAAAATAAGGGGATTACAGCAATTTATCCTGGCACATTTGATCCGATTACAAACGGTCATCTTGATTTAGTGGCGCGTGCTGCACAGTTGTATGATGAAATTATCATTGCTGTTGCAGAAAACAAAACCAAAACGCCACTGTTTTCACTTGAAGAGCGTGTGGCGTTAGCGCAAGCGGTAACGGTAAATTTTTCCAACGTGCGCGTAATTGGATTTAACAATTTGTTAGTAGATTGTGCAAGACAACATGGCGCACGAGTTATTATGCGGGGCTTGCGTGCTGTCTCTGATTTTGAATATGAATTTCAATTAGCCAGTATGAATCGCCGGCTTGCGCCTAATTTAGAAACCGTATTTTTAACGCCGGCAGAGCAATATGAATTCATTTCGTCAAGCATGATTCGAGAGATTGCACGTTTAAACGGTGATGTGTCATGCTTTGTGGCAAAATGTGTACATCAAAAATTGATTGAGAAATTTTCGAGGTAAACAATGGCATTAGCAATTGACTCTGAAGAATGTGATGGTTGTGGCGCGTGTGAGCCGTTGTGTCCAAATCAGGCAATCAGTCACGAAGCAGATATGTTTAAAATTGATTTTAAAGCGTGTACGGAATGCGTGGGATTTCATGACACGCCACAATGCGCTTTAGTATGTCCGATTGATTGTATACACGCGGCATTACCCCCCACCGCGACACAAACTGTAAAACGCGCTAAACTTTTCCAACAAGTGGTTCGATCCTTTAATCGACCTGATACGATTTCGTTTAAATAAGGAAGAAAAAAACAATATGGCACTAATTATTGGTGAAGAATGTATTAACTGTGATGTCTGTGAGCCAGAATGCCCAAACGGGGCAATTTCGCAAGGTGAGGATATTTATGTCATCAATCCACAGTTATGTACAGAATGCGTCGGGCATCATGACGAGCCGCAGTGTATTGAAGTGTGTCCAGTCAATTGCATCAGCAAAGACCCTAAACACGTGGAAGACAAAGAATCGCTTTATCAAAAATATTTGAAGTTGATTGCTTAATAAACAACAGGGGTTCAGATTTTGAACCCCTGTTACACGGCTTTTAATTCAACTTCGCTTTAATAAATTCCACAATATCTGCCATTGCAATATCTTCAGAAGTTTCTTCGGTACGTGCTTTATATTCAATCGTTCCGGCATCAAGTCCTTTATCGCCCACAACCAACACATGTGGAATACCGATTAAATCCATGTCTGAGAACATAAAACCTGCGCGAACTTTTCTATCATCAAACAAGACTTCGATGCCGGCGTTGACTAATTCTTGATACAGTTTTTCACTAGCTTCGCGCAAACGTTCAGATTTGTGCATATTCATCGGACAAATTGCCACTTGAAATGGTGCAAGACTGACAGGCCAGATAATGCCGCGACTGTCATGATTTTGTTCAATGGCTGCGGCAACCACTCGCGAAATTCCAATCCCATAACACCCCATAATCATGATTTGATTTTTGCCCGCTTCATTGATAATGCCGGCTTTCATCGCTTCACTGTATTTTGTGCCGAGTTGGAAAATGTGTCCGACTTCAATGCCTCGTGCAATCGTAAGTTCACCTTTGCCATCAGGACTTTTATCGCCAGCGATAACATTACGAATGTCATAAAATTTATCGGCATTTGCGCTAATTTCGTTTTCAGTCCAATTACAACCTTGTAAATGGA
>DALYHZ010000242.1:0-3689 GCA_031970635.1 Methylococcaceae bacterium
ATGACGTGAATAAACCTGCGCGCGTTGTTGCGCCAATTAACGTAAATGGCGGTAAATCGATTTTAATTGACCGCGCTGCCGCACCTTCGCCAATCATCAAATCAAGCTGATAATCTTCCATTGCCGGATATAAAATTTCTTCAACAGCGGGACTTAAACGATGAATTTCATCGATAAACAGCACGTCGTGTTTTTCTAAATTCGTCAGCAACGCAGCCAAATCACCGGCTTTCTCTAAAACTGGCGCAGCCGTTTGACGTAAATTTACGCCCATTTCGCTGGCAATAATCATTGCCAGTGTCGTTTTACCTAATCCTGGAGGACCAAAAATTAACGTGTGGTCTAAGGCTTCTTGTCTCGCCAATGTCGCTTCAATAAAAATTGCCATTTGTGTGCAACATTCTTCTTGACCAACATAATCCGCCAATTTTTTCGGACGCATCGCACGGTCAAAGCCTTCGTCGCCCTGCCCTGTATTTGCAGTAATTAAACGGTCTTGAGCAATCATTTCACAGCACTTTGCAACGCCAGTCGAATAATCGTTTCACAACTTTTGCCTTCGGGTTGAATCGCAGAAACCATGCGACTGGCATCAAGCGGTTTATAACCAAGCGAACACAACGCACTAATCGCTTCTTCTCTGGCATTGCCAACATTGGCAAACGCAGGTACATTTTCAAGTTTTGGTAATTTATCGCGCAATTCCATTACCAAGCGTTCAGCCGTTTTTTTACCTACACCCGGCAATTTCACTAAGGCTTGCGTGTCGTTATTTTGCACACAAGCACAAAATTGTTCAGCGGTTTGATTTGACAAAATCACCAACGCTAATTTTGCCCCTACGCCGCTAATTTTAATCAACGTTTTAAACATGGTTTTGTCGGTTTCAGTTAAAAACCCAAATAAACTGTGCGCATCTTCTCGAACAATCAAATGGGTTTGCAACGTCATTTCCGCGCCAACGTCAGGCAAATCGTAAAACACCGTCATCGGGGCTTCGATTTCATATCCTACGCCGTTCACGTCTAACACAAGTAACGGTGGCGACTTCAACGCAATTTTACCGCGCAAAAAACCAATCATTTTATTCCCATTTGTAAACGTTGTTGTGTTTGATAAAAATGCGCGTGACAAATCGCAATGCCTAATGCGTCGCTTGCGTCAATTTGCAAATTTCCCTGAATATTCAACAAAAGTTTAACCATGTGCTGCACTTGTAATTTATCCGCACTACCTTTACCGACAATAGCTTGTTTAACTTGCCGTGCGGCATATTCAAAAACCGGAATATCGTGTGTTTGCACCGCACAAATCGCCGCGCCTCGCGCTTGCCCCAGTTTTAACGCCGAATCCGCATTTTTACTCATAAACACTTGTTCGATTGCCATTTGCTGAGGCTGATATTCATTGACTACCTGCAAAACGCCGTCAAAAACGTGTTTTAATTTACGCGGCAAATCATCGGCTTGAATTTTTAATACGCCACTTGTAACGTAACGATAACCGTTCGGAACGGTTTCAATAATGCCATAGCCAGTCAAACGCGAACCGGGGTCAATTCCTAAAATTTTCACTAACCCATTGTCGCCATAATTTCGTCGCTAATATCGCCGTTTGAATAGACATTTTGCACATCGTCTAAATCTTCTAAACGTTCAATTAACAACATCATTTTTTCTGCATTTTCTTTGTCCAATTCAGCCTTAGTGCTGGCTTGCATCGTAATTTCTGAACTTTCAGGTTCAAAACCTGCGGCAATTAACGCTTCTTTTACGTTCAAATAATTTTCAAGCGATGTCATCACATCTTTTGAACCATCGTCATTAGTGACAACATCGTCTGCGCCGGCTTCAATTGCCGCTTCCATCAACGCATCTTCGTCAACCTCTGCGCCATAACTGATAATGCCGAGTTTAGTAAACATATATGCAACAGAACCATCTGTGCCTAAATTACCGCCTGATTTACTAAACGCATGACGCACTTCACCGACCGTGCGTTGTTTATTATCGGTTAAACAATCAACGATAACCGCAACGCCACCTGCGCCATAACCTTCATAACGGATGGATTCATAATTCACGCCTTCTAAGGTTCCGGAGGCTTTTTTAATTGCGTTATCGATTGTGTCACGACGCATATTTGCCCCTAACGCTTTATCAATTGCCGTGCGTAAAGCGGGATTACTTGACGGGTCGCCGCCTGCACTTTTTACTGCAACGTTAATTTCACGCAATACTTTGGTGAAAATTTTTGCACGTTGTGCATCTTGACCTGCTTTACGGTGTTTAATATTTGCCCATTTACTGTGACCAGCCATGTTGCTTACTCTCTAAAAATTTTCTAAAAATGTTTATAAAATATACGGTAAAACCGCTGTTAAATTTGTGTCGGCAACAAAAAAATCTGCATTTTCACGCACTAATTTTCGATTTACCACGCCGCCAAAACCAATCACTTTTGCGCCGACTTGTTGCGCTTCTAAATCCGTTTTTCCATCACCAACAAGAACTAAATTTGCCGAATTCAACAATTCTACAACCACCGCTTTACCACCATTTTTTGCTAATGGTGAATCGGTTTCATAGTTTAAATAATCGCCATTATCCGCAAAATAAACATCAACGGCATGAACATTTGTTTCGGGAATATTTAACAATTTTGCCAATGGTAAAATCGCAGGCAATAATCCACCACTAATAATGTGAACAGGTTTATTGGATTTTGCGAGTTCGGTAAAAACATCCACAACGCCATCGACTAATTCTTCAATATACAAATCTGCTAACCAATCTATGGCGGCGCGACTCGGTTTAATCAATTCTAATCGTTTACTGTAAATGGCTTCGAGCGGCACGTCACCATTCATTGCCGCATCCGTAAGTTTAGCTAACTCATCACCTAAACCTACACGCCTCGCCAATTCGTCAATACCTTCAATTTTGCTTAACGTGCTATCGCAATCAAAACAAATAATGTCAAAGCTCATAATGTTATCTGCTTTAAAATAAAAAAATTTTTCATCGCTTTTACTGAATGTGATGATAGCCGCCAGTTGATACGGGTTTGCTAACTGGTTTTACTGTGACTTGTTTTACAGCAGGTTGCGAGGCTTTTGGTACAACTTTATTACTGGGCGCGGCAACGGGTTTCGGTTTAGGTGGTGATGGCGGTACCACTGGTTTTTCCGGCGTTGTTGTAGAAGAGGTTTCCTCTGTAATATCCTCTGGCATAGGAATACGTTCATAAATTGGCGTTGGATTCCCCGTTTGTTTTTCTAAGGCTTCCGTTAACGCGGCTTGGTCAATTTCAGGCAATTGGTTGTCATTGGCTTTTTGAATTAACGCTAACGCATTCACACGACGTTGTTCTAACGTTGTTTCTTCACCTTCTAAATCAGGATGGGATTCAACATATAAAATATTATCAAGCCATCCCACTTTAATGGGTTGTTTCACAATATAAACCGGCGTACCAACGTCAACCAAATGGTAAAGCTGGTCAATATCTTCCGGATACATCCGCACACAACCGTGCGTAATTTGCATGCCAATACCGAAGATTTTATCAATGTCTGTACCGTGAATACGATAATCACCAGGTAAATTTAAATACAACGCATACGCCCCAAGCGGATTATGAATCCCTGCTGGCACAACTTCGGGCAACGGATCACCGTTTGCGGCATG
>DALYHZ010000243.1:0-3674 GCA_031970635.1 Methylococcaceae bacterium
TAGCGCCGATGATAGTGTGGCAGTTTGCCATGCGAAAGTAGGGAATTGCCAAGCTTTTATTTTTACGAAAAGCCTAAAATCTGATGATTTTGGGCTTTTTTCGTTTGTGATTTTAGGTTTTTCCAACGGTTAAAAAAACCGCCCTCGAAAGGACGGTTTTTTTTATGTGTAAAATCAGCAGACAGCAGGAGCGTTTGTACAGGTTCCTGAAATTGCCCAAGTAACTTTGCCATTTGCAAAAGTAGGAGTCATGACATATGTTTCACCAGCCAAACCATTTGCACTAACAGCTGTAGCTGTAATGACCCCAGCGGCAGTAACAACACTTGCTACATTACCTGAAGCACCAGTAGCAGCACTGGTTATATTGGCAGGAATACCATGAGTACCCCCATCACAAGGGGTTACACCAGCTTGATCTTGAGAACAAATCTCCACCGCAATTTTCACTGAATTAGTTGCCAAAATAACCTCTGTAAACTTTGCTTTTTTAGTATAGTTTTGATAAGCCGGCAGTGCTACCGAAGCCAAAATACCAATGATTGCCACCACAATCATCAATTCGATTAAAGTAAAACCTTGTTGCATTTTTTGCATTGAATTTTTCATAGTTATTCTCTGAAATTAGGGATATTAAAAACGTCTTGAATCCAGCGGTTTATAAATTCAATAACTGTAAATTATAAAACGATGCGCTTCACTTTTAAACGCTGTTGTGTGATTTACATCTCAATTTTAACTAAAATTTCTCCGCGACCTGTCTCAGACATATCGCCAGCATAGCGTTGTACACGCTTGAAGGCATTTGCCGCATCAGCAAAATGCGAATTTAGATTCGCAAAAGATTTAAATAACATCGGTAAAAACGCCAAAGTGTGCGAACCGCAGTCATTGAAACTCGCAGACAATTTAGGTTGATTCCAAAGTAACAACGTGCCACGGCGCATACTGTGACCTAAAAATTTCCCCGTATTTCCCATGACGGCAATTGTGCCTGCAATCATGCGTGAACCGCAATAATCGCCGGTACTGCCTTCAATCAAAATCGTGCCACGACGCAAATGATCGCCCACTCGATCGCCTGCGTTGCCTTTGACGAGAATTAAACCGCCTTTCATACCCATTTTATTACCGGCTAGTGCGCCACCTAAAAAGTCTCCAGCATTACCACTGATTTCAAGCTGTCCTTTTTTCATTTCGCAGCCCGCGTAAATTCCGGCATTTCCGTGAATTTTAATCGAACCTGATTTCATCCCCATGCCACAGTAAGCGCCGACATCGCCTTCAATGTGAATCGTGCCACCATCGAGATTTTTGCCGATGTAATCGAGTTTTGAAAAACTATTTTTAATAAGGATTTGTTTTGTGTCATAACCGCTAATCGCAAATAACTCATCGACGCGCACTTTGCGTTTACCGCAATGTAATTTGATGGCGGCAATTTCAACCGGTTCTAAATTTTCCAATGCCTGACAAACTAACGGTGACATATCAACGCGCTGATCAGGGCGTTGTTTTAAAGTGAAAGTTAATGCGCTCACGCCATAATCTCCTGTAAATGAAAATGAAATGGTCCTAGTTTGCCGCCGTAATTGCCTGCGCTAATGCGCGTAATGCCATTTTCCACACCTAAATCACAAACTGCTTGAATGCCAACACGCATGGCTTTATCGATGTCTTCTTTGCTTAAACCGTCGATAACGATTTCCATCACGGATTCGACATCCGGAGACAAATCCGTTTTTTTCGTAGAACCTTTGAGTGTTGGACAAAACGCATCATTCGTTGAGGCATTGAGTGCTTTATATTTTGAACCCACTTTTGAACCTGAACGCACTACGCCGCCAGGGAAGGGCATAATGACGTTAGGAATTTTTTTCATTTCTTCAATTGCCGCTTCACAGGCGGCGAGGGCTTGCGGTTGTGATTGCGCTAAAACGAGAAAATTCCCACCGCCTACTGCATCGACTTGACCGGTTGTGGCTTCAGCTAAAAATTCGCCATCCATCACAGGAATGCGCCAATAACGTTTGCCTGAAATCACTTTTGACGTTTGAAAACCATCGCCGAAATAACGCAAATTTTTACCGAGTGGAATGCGAACACCGCCGTCGATACCTGCAAAAAGTGCAGAGGTTGGCGAGGTTAAAACGCATTGTCCGGCGCGTGTTTCGAGTTGTTTTGCAAGTCCTTTACCACCCATAGCAAAAATCATAATTGAAACACCTGGTCTGCCATCGGGTGTTTCTTCGGGACTTAAAACCCGTTCAATCCCTGCTTCACAACCACACGCAATCACCGACGTAGCAAAACCCGTCATCGCTTGCGCGGCAATCATTGCCCATTTTTCATTTTGCGCGGTAATAATCGCCCGCGTGCCTTTCATCGGAAAGGCTTCGGCGAAAGTCGCGTCTATTTTGACACCGTTAATAATCATGTATTTTCCTCATTCATTTGTAATTAACCTTTTTTCATAATCCGAGCCGCCTCACGTTTCCAATCGGCATCTTTTGCCGCCGCGCGTTTATCATGCAATTGCTTACCTTTTGCCAAACCAATTTCGATTTTTGCACGTCCATTTTTCCAATACATACCAAGTGGGACGATGGTGTAACCTTTGCGTTCGACTGCGCCAATCAGTTTATTTAATTCGTGCCGATTTAAAAGCAATTTTTTCTTGCGAACTGATTCAGGTTTAATATGCGTTGAAGCAGAAAGTAACGGCGAAATATGTGCGCCCAAAAGCCATGCTTCTCCTTTTTTAATATCGACATAACTTTCTTTGAGTTGCACACGTCCATCACGCAAACTTTTCACTTCCCAGCCTTCCAAAACCAAACCCGCTTCAAAGCGTTCTTCGATGTAATACTCGTGTGTGGCTTGACGATTTTTTGCAATCGTTGAGTTTTGAGAATCGGCTTTTTTCTTTTTTGCTGCTTTGTCTGCCATAATTATTTTTTCCCAACGGTAACGGTTTGCAAATGGGTTAAATCCACGCGACGTTTAAACGCATCAGCAATTTGTTCTTTTGTGACATTTTGAACATTTTGTTGGAAGGTATCTAAATAATCGAGCGGCATCTGATAAAAACCAATCATGGTCACGTAATTTGCTAACTCTTTATTTGTGTCAAATTTCATTGCAAAACCGCCAACGATATTATTTTTCGCTGCATTTAATTCGGTATCTGTTACACCGTTTTTCACAAAATCCGCCAGCGTTTGATTTAAAACGTTTAAGGCTTGTGTGGTTTGGTCATTGCGCGTTTGCAAACTGGCGATAAAAACGCCGTCTTTCAAAAGTGGCATAAACGCACTCGACGCGCTGTAAGCCAAACCACGTTTTTCGCGCACTTCATCAAATAATTTTGAAACTAAACTCCCGCCCCCCAAAATGTGGTTGCCAACGTAAAGCGGAAAATAATCAGGATCTTTGCGATATGTTCCCGTTAAACCAACTAAAACATGTGTTTGCGTAGATGGAAATTCGAGATGTTGTATTGTCGCTTTTGTTAAAGTAGGAACATCAGGCAACGGTGCAGGTTTTTGACCTTGTGGCAAATCAGAAACCAAAAGATTCGCTGTTTTTTCAGCATCCGTTTTCGATAAATTCCCCACCATCACGACAATTGCATTTGAAGCGGTGAAATAAGTGTTATAAAAATTTTTTGTATC
>DALYHZ010000244.1:0-3652 GCA_031970635.1 Methylococcaceae bacterium
GTCCGCGCAACGCCACTAATTTAATCGCATCTTCAAAATTCAATGCCCCCGCACAAACTAATGCGCTGTATTCACCTAAACTGTGACCTGCCATCCAAGCAGGGCGAATTTTGCTTTGTTTTGTCCACACATTCCAAACTGCAACGCCTGCGGCAAGCATGGCAGGTTGCGTATTGTGTGTTTGGTTTAATTCCGCTTCTAACTCGCTGTTTGTCACTAACGCCCACAAATCTTTTTGCAATGCGTCTGACGCACGTTCAAAAGTTTGTTTTACATCAGGATAAGTGGCGGCTAAATCGTTGAGCATTCCCACAGATTGTGAGCCTTGCCCTGGAAAAACAAAGGCTAGGTTATATGTTTGTTCAGTCATTTCGATAGATTTTTAAAGTAAAAATTTAAAGTGAAAGTAAAGCGACGTATTTTAGTACCGCACTAATGCACTGCCCCAAGTAAATCCTGCACCAAAGGCTTCAAGTAAAACGGTTTGTCCACGTTGAATGCGTCCATCTCTTACCGCTTCATTAAATGCTAACAAAACTGACGCTGACGACGTATTGCCTTGCGTTTCAAGCGTGACAACCACTTGTTCCATCGACATTTTTAATTTTTTTGCCGTTGCCGCGATAATTCGAATATTCGCTTGATGCGGTACGAGCCAATCAATTTCAGATTTGTCCATATTGTGTGCGTCCAGCGTTTCGTCAACGATGCGACCTAACGTATTTACGGCAACCTTAAATACTTCGTTGCCTCGCATAGCAATGTAACCTAATGATGCCTCATCGCCAGTAGCTTGAGGATTTGGACAATAAAGTAATTCATCATATTGACCGTCAGAATGAATATGCGTTGACAACACACCAGCTTCATTTGAGGCTTGCAATAACATCGCGCCAGCACCGTCACCAAATAAAATACAAGTGCTACGATCTGTCCAATCCGTGATGCGTGAACATACCTCTGAACCAACGATTAGGACAGTTTTTGCCGCGCCTGATTTGATGTATTGGTCAGCAATGCTTAATGCGAAAATTGAACCGCTACATGCGGCTTGAATATCAAATGCTACGCCACCTGTCACACCCAAGCGATGCTGTAACAAACATGCCGTGCTGGGATAAACGTTATCGGGTGTTCCCGTCGCGACAATAATTAAATCAATATCATCGGGTTGAATTTGTGCGGCTTCGATAGCTTGACGAGCGGCAATTTCTGCCATACTTGCCGCCGTTTCGTGCGCTGAAACAATGTGACGACTGCGAATCCCCGTGCGTTCAAAAATCCATTCATCAGAAGTGTCAACACGCTGAGCAAGGTCGTGATTTGTGATGATATTTTCAGGCAAATAGCCGCCTGTGCCGATAATTTTTGCGTAACGACTCATAAGATAACTCGCTGGGCTAAAGTCGCTTCGACTTGATCGGTAATTTTTTGGATAACGTTTTGTTGCACTTCAACTTCCGCTAATTTAATCGCTGTTTTAAATGCTAAGATGTCTGCGCCACCGTGACTTTTAATCACCAATCCACGCAAACCTAGAAAGCTCGCGCCGTTATATAAACGCGGGTCGATACGTTGTTTGAAATTTTTCAAAACGGGATAAGCAATGATGGCAACTAATTTTGTCAGCCAATTTTTTGCAAAGGCGTCCTTTAAAACCGTACCAATCATTTTTGCCGCGCCTTCGATGGATTTCAATGAGACATTGCCAACGAATCCATCACATACCACTAAATCAACTTTAATATCGCCGGCATTGATTGAATTACCTTCGACATAACCGATGTAGTTAAGTTCAGAATCTTGTAATAATTTGGCGGCGGCTTTAACTTGTTCATTGCCTTTCATTTCTTCTTCGCCAATATTGAGCAATCCGACGCGTGGATTTTCAATACCTTCAATCGCTTTGACAAGCTCATTGCCCATTACTGCAAATTGAA
This sequence comes from Methylococcaceae bacterium, assembly GCA_031970635.1. Taxonomy (GTDB): domain Bacteria; phylum Pseudomonadota; class Gammaproteobacteria; order Methylococcales; family Methylomonadaceae; genus UBA10906. The sequence goes on from DALYHZ010000244.1 coordinate 1,941, forward strand.
ATAAATGCTCGGCGGTGCAATCAACATTGCCGCCTAAATCCAGCATGTGCGTGTGTCCATAAACAGAGGGTAACGTGGAGATAATGGCAGGACGGTCAATGCCGTTAAGCATTTTTAAGACAAATCGCGCAGTTGCCATTAACGCACCCGTATTTCCTGCGCTCACACAGGCATCGGCACGTTTTTCATGAACCAAATTGATTGCAACACGCATCGAAGAATCTTTCTTATTTTTAAGAGCTTTCGAGGGCGATTCATCCATATCGACTTTTTGTGAGGCATGTTGAATGCTTAATCGGTTGCCATAAATCGGTAAGGCTTGTGCTAGCAACGGATTAAGCACTGTTTCATCGCCCACCAAAATAAGGCTTAGAGCGGGATTTTCTTGTAAACAAGCTAACGCGGCTGGCACGGTGACATCAACGCCGTAATCGCCACCCATCGCATCAATTGAAATTATTAAACTCACGCTGAAAAATTGCTCCGCAGGGCTTAAAAAGAAGCCGAATCAGAAACTCTGATTCGGCATAATATTGGTTCGATAAAAATTAACGTTTAGTCAATTTCAACAGCAGTTCCAATAATTTGACGACCTTTGAAATAACCATCTGGGGTCATGTGGTGACGTAAATGCATTTCGCCAGTAATTGGATCTTGTGATAATGTTTTTGCGGTTAAGGCGTCGTGTGAGCGACGTTGTCCACGTCTTGAACGTGTGACTTTACTCTTTTGTACTGCCATTAAGATTCTCCAGTAGATTTTAAATTGGCTAAAACAGAAAATGGATTAGTTTTTTTGAGCGTTGTCTCATCGAATGCAACAGTCGATTTTTGTGTTGCTTGTTTTATTATGCAATCATGCTCGTGTTTGGGATAATCGGGCAAATTGAGTAATAACTCATCTTCGACAAGAACACTAAGGGGCAGCGTTTCTTCTTCAAGTAATAACGGTTCATAATCTCGTGGCAAACGATCCACCTGTTCAAATGAGGTGGCGATACCCAGTTTGACATCACTATTAACTTTTAGTTCAACACCTTGTAAACAGTTCTGACATTCAAGCAACAATGTTGTTTCTAAACTGCCTTCAATTTTGGCTAACCGACCGTCACGCCCAAAATACAAATTAACGTCAACGAAACCACTGTTGTCGACTAATTGTTCACATAAACGTGTCAAGTCTTTAAGCGGTATTTGACCATGTAATTCGCCTCGCTTGTCGGCGAGATGTAGCGGTTCAATGATTTTAGGCAGTCGATTTTGCATCCTCTAATAATATATTGAAACGCTATAAGCGTCAAATTAGACACAAACATATCTATTTTTTGCCGATAACATCGTGGATGAAAACACGATAAAGAAAAATTTGCTCAATTACACCAGCAATTACTACAGTTTTTTAAAAAGAATATAATACAATGTGCGGATTCTAATATTTATGTTTATCAAGTGAGCAATCATGACAGAACTTATGAGTAGCGGCATAGAATTGATGTTCGCAGGCATGGGAATCGTATTTTTATTTTTAACCATGTTAGTCATTGTGATTAACGTAATGTCTGGACTTATACAGCGTTACTTGCCTGAAGAGGAAATTATCACAAGTAGCGCGCCAAATGCGGCAATCGACAATCGTTATATTGCGGCAATTACAGCCGCCGTGCATCAGTACAGAAGCACACACTAATAATTAACTCTAACTTTCAACCCTGC
>DALYHZ010000245.1:0-3612 GCA_031970635.1 Methylococcaceae bacterium
CTTTAACTTCGCCCAGCGCATTTGCCACGCGACTATTTGTTGAAGCCGTCAATGCCGCTGTTCCCATAAAGTGCTGTGCTAAATCCGAACGTTTGTATAAGAATGCAACATATTGAGGATTTTCCAACGAATTCACATAATCGTTAATAGCTAAAATGGCACTGCGATTTTCTTGAACTGCCGTTGCCAGCGTGGCGCGTTGATACGCTAATTCAAAAACCGGTTTTAATAATTCTGCTAAAGATAATCGCCATTTAGGATTATGTTGCTCTATGATTTCGGTGATTTTTTGTTGATAAAGTTGGCGACTTTCTGCATTAAACGAATGATTTGTCGCATTAGAATCGTAAAGAATGGTTAGCGTTTTATTGGTAATTTCAACTTGTTCAATAGGTTGTGTTGCCAAAATAAAATATTCATTTAAAAACGAATAGCGAATCAGCGCGTGTATGACCCAATCGGCAAGTTTTGCGGGTAAAAGTAACTTACCGACCTTAAATTTTGTGATGCGAGGCAGAACTTCTCCAGCTTCGCTTCCTAAACGAAAACTGATATTAAAGTAATGAGCGAAAGGATTTGGCGGTAAAGTGAGTGAGGCAGTGCAACGCAGTTTATTATTGATTAACTCGATGTGCATGGCACTTTGGCGATAACGGTTTAGCAAATAATTTCCGGCTAAATTCAAATCTGCTTGTGTAAGCGTAATTGCGGCAATGTCGTCGGGTTTTATTTTCGTACCTTCATATAAAATTTTTCGGGCTTGGGTGATATGTTCTGAGGTAAGTGTCATTTGTGCAGGCTGGTTTGTTTCAGAACTCAAACCATACGCAAAAATTAACATCAACAATAAACACGTCAGCCCTAAAAGCCCCGCTAAAAAATACGAAATAAGGACAAGCACTCGCGGCATAATTACGCCACTTCAAGTTTTAATCCAGCGATTTTCAAATTTTCCGCTTCGTATAATAAATCCGCTTGTGTCAGAGGTGACGTTTCAAGCCAACCGTCAGGGAAACATAATTTTATTTTCGATTTCGCCCACGAAAATTGAAATTGTGGTACTTCATAATCTTGACGATTACGATGTAATAAGACCGAAATTCGTAACAACAACGCTAATTTGGATGCTTCATGATTCCATGGTGCGTGTAAATCTGCAAAAAATTTTAAGGAAAATTTCCGACGATGTACGCGAACAATGGCGGCTAATAACATTTGATCTTGACGCGAAAATCCAGCGAAATCACCGTTTTCAATCACATACGCGCTGTGTTTATGATATTGGCTGTGTGCGATGTCATGACCAAGTTCGTGCAATTCTGCTGCCCAATGTAAAAATTGTCGCACTTGTTCAAAATCGACTTGGAAATAATCTTCGGGCAATTGCGCCAGTAAATAGTCGACAGTTTGTTTAACACGTTGCGCATGTAAAATATCGACATGATAACGTTCAGCAATCTGACGTACCGTCGTAGAGCGAATATCGTGGTCATAAATTCGCCCTAACAAATCATGAATTAAGCCTTCACGCAACGCGCCATCTGAAACCGTCATTTGCGAAATATTTAAACTTTTAAAAGTTCCATAAACGATTGCTACACCGCCCACAAAAACGGGTAAACGTTCTGTGTCAAGATCAGGCAGATTTAAAGCACTAATATGAGGCGTGTTATGAATGTGCTGAACGAGCTGCTCCAATCCTTCTCGCGTAATGCCGTTATTACTCCAATTTTTTGCTAACAACACTTTATCAATCGCGCGTAAACTGCCCGATGCGCCAATGGCTTCGTCCCACAATCCTGCTTGAAATTTTTGTTGAAATGGCTCTAAACGCCGTTGAGCAAATAACACGGCTTGATTAAAGTCTGTTTTTGATAATTTTCCATTTTTGAAAAATAAATTACTTACCGTTACGCAACCCATCGGTAAACTTTCTTTGTCGTGCGGATTATCGCCTGAACCGATAATGTATTCGGTACTACCGCCACCAATATCCATGACTAAACGTAATTTATTAGCTTGCGTACTTAAACTGTTTGCTACGCCTTGGTAAATCAACCGTGCTTCTTCAATACCAGAAATAATATGGATCGGATGATTTAAAGCTATTTCAGCTTTTTCTAAAAATTGAGCGGCATTGCGTGCCGTACGCAAAGTGCTTGTTCCCACAATTCGCACACTTTCAGGAGGAAAATGACCAATGCGTTGTCCAAAACGTTCTAAACAAGCCAGCGCACGTTCTTGAGTAATTTCATCGAGAAAATTTCTTTTATCTAATCCCGACGCTAAACGTACCATTTCTTTTAAACGATCAATGGTTTGTAATTTTCCATCCGTCAAACTACAAACAATCATGTGAAAGCTGTTTGATCCTAAATCTACAGCAGCAACACAACTAGGTGGTTTTTTTAACACGACAAGTTCCTATTTCTGATGTTTTAATCAATAAATTATTTATCCAACCACACGTTATCAATTAAACGAGTTTTACCCAATTTCGCGGCAACTAAAATAATCAACGCGGCATCCTTTTGCACAGCCGGTTGTAAATCGTCACGCCGTGCTATTTTAAAATAATCCACCATAAAACCCGCTTGTGTTAATTCAACGATAGCGTGTTGTTCGATATTCACAATCGTTTGCCCGTCAAGGAGTTTGTTTTTAGCTTGTTGCAGGGATTGATAAAGTTTGGGGGCAATGCCACGCTCAGAATGATTTAAATACTGATTGCGCGAACTCATTGCCAAACCGTCTTTTTCACGCACAGTTTGCACACCAATAAGTTCGATAGGGAAATGTAAATCACGCACTAAGGTTTGAATCACCACAAATTGCTGAAAATCTTTTAAACCAAATAAGGCAACATCCGGTTGCACAATATTGAACAATTTACACACAACCGTCGCGACACCGTCAAAATGCCCTGCACGAGAATGACCGCAGTAATTTTGAGAAACTTGCGTAACGCTAACAATTGTTTGCGCCGTTGAAACGTAAATTGTCTCTACGCTGGGTAAAAATACCGCATCGCAATTTTCAAGGACTAATTTCTCACAATCGGCAGTTTCCGTGCGTGGATAATCAGCGAAATCTTCGTTAATACCAAATTGCGTGGGATTTACAAAAATACTAACAACAACTTTATCGGCGTGGTGTTTTGCTTCGCGTACCAGTTGCAAATGCCCTGCATGTAAATTGCCCATGGTCGGCACGAAAGCGATACGTTGACCAGCGTTACGCCACGTTTGAATACATTGGCGAATATCAGAAACTGAATGAAGAATTTGCATAAGGTATAAAAAAATTAAAAACTGTGTGCTAACGTAGGAAAATCACCTTGTTTCACCGCGTGACAATAATTTTTTAGAGCGGTTTCGATGCTGTTTGTTTCGCAAAGAAAATCTTTAGAAAAACGCGGACGTTTTCCGGTACCAATGCCTAACATGTCGTAAACCACCAGCACTTGCCCATCACACGCACTGCCAGCACCTATGCCTATCACAGGAATTGTTAGTTGCTGACTAATTTGCCGTGCCAAATTAGCAGGCACACATTCTAAAACTAACATGACAGCACCCGCATTTTGCACCGCTAACGCATCTGCAAGTAATT
>DALYHZ010000246.1:0-3540 GCA_031970635.1 Methylococcaceae bacterium
GCACCCGTCGTCAGCACAATTTCATTCGCCGCAAATTTACCGTGACTAGTATGTACGTCGTGTAAACGTTGGTGTTCGAGCGTAAATGCACTGATTTCGCAGTTTTCAATTAAATGCACGCCTTTGTTTAACAAATCTTGTTTTAAGGCTTGCAGAAAACGAGGATTACGAATATTGGCAATCTCTGGCAAAAAAATCGGCTGATTTATTTGAGCGTTAAGATTTTGAAAAAAACGCTCATCAGGTGTTTCGATTTTGATATGACTTTTTTCACACCATTGACGCGCGACATCAACATCTGGGTTTTGTGTAATCAATAAACCACTTTGCGTCCATTCGGGGTCAATGCCTGTTTCGTTATGTAATTGTGCTGCGAGTTCTGGATAACGTTTAATGCTAGGCAAAACTAAATCACTGATTACCGGTGCTTGTCGCCATGGATAAAGCGGCGACAAAATGCCGCCGCCTGCCCATGAAGATTCTTGCCCGCACAGATTTTTTTCTAGCACGGTAACGGATGCGCCAGCGCAATGAAACTCACGCGCGGTGAGCAGTCCCATCACACCACCGCCGATAATCGTAATGTCTGAATTGTGCATGAGTTAGCCTTTCACAAACAACGCCATCGATTCGACGTGTCCGGTGTGTGGGAACATATCCATTACACCTGCTTTCACTAATTTATAACCAAGTTCATTGACCAAAATCCCCGCATCACGCGCCAATGTCGATGGATTGCAAGAAACATAAACAATTTGTTCTGGTTGCCAACGTTTCAAATGATGCAAAATTTCAGACGCACCGGCACGCGATGGGTCGAGCATAATTTTGTTATAACGCTGATTTGCCCACGGCATATTGCTAATGTCTTGCGTTAAATCTGCCGCGTAAAACTCGACGTTTTCAATATTATTATGACGCGCATTTTCTTTAGCATGATTGACCAACGGTTGATCGCCTTCCACGCCGACAACATGACCGGCATATTTTGCAAGCGGCAAAGTAAAATTGCCTAAACCACAAAATAAATCCAACACATTATCATCTTTGGTCAACGTCATAATGTCTAACACTCGGTTAATCATTTGGCGATTGATGCCGTAATTGACTTGCGTAAACATTGCTGGGCGAAATTTAAACTCAATGCCATGGTCAGGCAGCGCGTAAGTGGGGATAACTTCGGGTTCACCATCAAGCGGCACAATCGTGTCAGGGCCTTTTGATTGCAAACACAAACTGATAGCATTTTTATGCGCGAAAGCCCGCATTGTTTCTTTATCTTCTGCCGTCGGTGGTTCGAGAACGCGGAAGGCTAACACGCATTGTTCATCGCCAATCGCTACTTCAATTTGTGGAATTTTATCTCGAATGGTCAAACCGTTAATCATTTCGCCCAATTCGACAAGACGAGTGCCAACTAATGGGTGCATAACCGAGCAACTGTCGATTTCAGCCAAAAATGGATTACGACGTTCACGAAAACCCACTAATACGCGATTTTTTTTCGCCACATATTTCACGCCCATACGCGCTTTGCGGCGATAACCCCAATGTTCACCAACCAGTGGCGACCATAATTCTGGCGTTTCAACTTTGCCAATGCGTTTAAATTGTTCGACCAATAAATCTTGTTTTATTTGAATTTGTGCGTTGACTTCAACGTGTTGGAAACTACAACCGCCACATACACCATAATGCGGACACGGCGCATCGACGCGAACATCAGCGCGACTAAGTAAATTTACCACTTTGCCTTCGGCGTAATCTTTGCGGCTGTCGGTATATATAAATTCAACTTGTTCGGTTGGTAGAGCTTCATCGATAAAGACAACTTTGCCGTCAACGTGTGTAACCCCCCGTCCATCGTGAGCGAGTGATTCGATTGTGGCGAGTGTTGGGATTTCTGAAAATGTTTTTTTACGGCTTCGAATTCTTTTAGACATGAATAATGGGGTCTTAACTAAAGTAAAAGTGACTGTTGGACGAAATCATAGCAATACTTAGCGCACTGCGTCCAACTGGCTACATAAAAGAATGCGATATAATTTTTCAATCAATGCCAAGGGTTGCGTTATAGTATCGAAAATATTGGAAAATTCCCTCGCATTTGCGAAAAATTCAACCTACTAATTAACGAGGAACTTATGATTCATCAAAAAAGACAACTTTCAGACGAAAGACGGCATTTTTTTCGGATTAACGATTCAGTCAATTTGTCATACCGTTTTATTGACGAACAACAAACAAAATATCCCATTCAAGCCGCTTCAAGTTTACTCGATAATTGTTCATTAGCTTCTGCATTAGAATTGATTGCCGAAGAATCTGCGACTGTCTATAACAAATTAGAAAAAGTACATTCTGATTTTGCTGATTATTTAAAATTGCTCAATATAAAAGTCGATTTAATAGCTCAAGCTGTTATTGCATTAAGCAGTGGTGAAGTGAAAGAAAATGAAACACGCAATGCCAACGTCAGTGTTTCGGGCTTAGGGTTTGAATGTAATGAACAATTAAAAGTTGGGCAGTATTTAGAAATTAAAATGCTATTAGTGCATAGCACCGTGGTGATTACCACTTACGCGAAAGTCATTCATTGCTCGAAAAATCCCGATACCGCAAGCAACTATCAATATGTCATTGGCTTAGATTATGTGAATATGAAAGAAAGTGACCGTGATTTATTAAGTAAACACGTTGCCAAAAAACAATTACAGCAAATTCGTCAGCAAAAAGAACAACAACATCTCAATAATGCACAATGAGTTATCCCTTAACGCCAGCGTTGTTAAATCACATTTAACCGCAACGGCTGGCGCATTGATTTCAGAATTAGAAATCTTCCCAAGTATTGATTCCACCAACAGTTACTTAATGGCGCGTTCACAAAACGACGCGCCATCGGGTTGCGTTTGTTTTGCCGAAGAACAAACCGCTGGCAAAGGTCGTCGTGGGCGGCAATGGATTTCACCACAAGGACAAAATATTTATGGCTCATTTTTATGGCGATTTAACAGCGCGATGCAGTTAAATGGTTTAAGTTTAGCTATCGGCGTTGGTGTGATTCGCGTTTTGCAACGACAGGGCATTTCTAACGTTGGTTTGAAATGGCCAAACGATATTTACAGCGATGGCAAAAAATTAGGCGGTATTTTAATTGAAGTCACCTCGCACAGTGATGGTAGCGCAAGTGCGGTCGTCGGTTTAGGTTTGAATTTAGATTTACCTGTTGATATAGAAGGTATCACGCAAGCCTATACCGATTTAAAACAAGTTGCGCCAGACGTGACATTGCCGCGTAATCATGTCGTCGCACATTTGTTAAATGAATTATTACCAATTGCAGCAACGTTTGAACAACATGGTTTAAACACTTATTTAAACGAATGGCGCAGTTATGATTGTTTAGTGGACAAACAAGTGACTTTATTTGTCGGCTCACAACAACTTCAAGGTCATGTGCGAGGTATCGACGAAAACGGTTTATTACGTTTGCAACGCGAAGACGGCACGATTCAATCCTTTGCGTCAGGTGAAGTG
>DALYHZ010000247.1:0-3477 GCA_031970635.1 Methylococcaceae bacterium
GGTCATCTGGTCTTTTAAATCCAGAAAACAGCGCGGATAAGTCGAAGTTTCTATCGCTTTTAGTGCTTTAGGGCTGAACGCAACAAAAGCGCCGCCTGCTGGCAACATGAAACCTTTTTGCGAACCGCTGATGACGCCGTCCACTTTCCATTCGTCCATTTTGAATTCGATACTGGCAATCGAACTTACACCATCAACGAATAAAAAGGCGTTATGACCCGCTGCGTCCATCGCTTTGCGAATTGCCGCAATATCAGACGTTACGCCTGTTGAGGTTTCATTGTGTGTGACTAAAACCGCTTTGATTTCTTGCGCTGAATCTTCTTTTAAACGCGCTTCTAATTTATCAACAGGAACGCCTTTGCCCCAAGTTTCTTCGTGCATTTCGACTTCAAAGCCTAAACGACGTGCCATATCCGCCCACAAGTGCGCGAATTGACCAAAACGATAAATTAAAACTTTATCACCAGGGTTCAAAATGTTGGTGAGAGTAACTTCCCAACCTGCTGTGCCTGTTGCTGGAAAAATAAAGCATTGACCTTCTGTTGTGCCAAAAACTTTTTTCAAATCTTCTAATAATGGTGCAAACAATTTTGGAAAGATCGGTGAACGGTGATCTTCCATTGGAATGTGCATTGCGTTTAAAACTTCGTTAGGAACGTTTGTAGGACCTGGAATATAAAGGTGATTACGACCTGCCATGATGTTTATCTCTCTTAAAATATAGAATGGTTGAAAAAACGCGCAATCATGACATAGCGACCTTTAATCAGCAAGGTTTTACACGCTAAATGCGCGTTATGAATTGACTTTACTCGCTTGAAAAGTAGAATGACAGTGTTTTTAATTTCAAATTCTATTCCAGTTCTTAGACTGGATTTTTTATTTTCACTCCAAAGGAAAAACTCAATGAGTCATACTTTATACACAGCTAATACGCCGCGTGTTCAACGCTGTGAATTGGCCTTGCCAGGAACAAGCCCAGAATTTTTTGAAAAAGCACTTAAAAGCTGTGTTGACGTTGTTTTTTTAGATTTGGAAGATGCGGTTGCACCAGACGATAAATTAACGGCGCGTAAAAATGTGATTCAAGCCATTAACGATTTGGATTGGAAAGGTCACGGCATTACAGTTTCTGTTCGTATCAATGGTTTAGACACACAATATATGGTGCGTGATGTCGTGGATTTGGTTGAACAAGCCGGTAGTAAAATCGATACCATTTTGATTCCAAAAGTCGGCGTGTATTCGGACGTTTATATGGTTGAATCGATGTTGAATCAGCTCGAAATGCAACAAGGTTTGAAAAACAAAATCGGTATCGAAGCGTTAATTGAAACTGCACTCGGTATGGCAAACGTTGAAGATATTGCCAAACAAGGCGCAATCGGTGGACGTTTAGAAGCGTTGCATTTTGGGGTTGCCGATTACGCGGCAAGTAATCGTGCAAGAACTGTGAATATCGGCGGTTTAAATCCGGATTATCCAGGTGACCAATGGCATTTTGCCTTAAGCCGTATGATTGTAGCTTGCCGTGCTTATGGTTTAAGACCAATCGATGGTCCATTTGGCGACATTAAAGACCCAAACGGCTACACACTCGCCGCAAAACGCGCGGCGGCACTCGGTTGTGAAGGAAAATGGGCAATTCATCCGTCACAAATCGCGTTAGCTAACGATGTTTTCACCCCACCTGAAGCCGAAGTGAACAAAGCAAAACGTATTTTAGAAGCCTTAAAAGAAGCCGCCGCGCAAGGTAAAGGCGCGGCGGCGTTAGATGGTCGCTTAATCGATGCCGCGTCTGAACGTATGGCAATGAATGTGGTTCGTACAGCAGAAGCAATTGCCGCTAAGTCACAATCTTAATTGCCAAATACGGTACAAGCGTAAGTAAATAAGTACCGAGTTTATAAAAAGCCATCCCTGCATAGTGAATGGTGTCGAATCTTTCTTCTGACAACTTAAACCATTTACCATGTAATCGAAAGACGGCATCGTGACAAAATGTGAATACCAAAAACCACACGGTCACGATGCCTAAGTTTATGACAGTTGCCCAGCCTAAAATGCTACTTAAAACGTCGATTGTCATCTCATTTCTCCAAAGTTTTTATAAGCCTTTATAATGCCCATTGGTTTATACCAATTTATTTTTTTAACTCAAGAGGAAACAAATGGATATTCATGAATATCAAGCCAAAGAACTGTTAAAAGGTTTTGGCGTAAAAATCGCGCAAGGCGGTTTGGCACAAAGTTGCGAAGAAGCTGTGCAATATGCAAAAGAAATCGATAGCAAAGTGTGGGTTGTCAAAGCTCAAATTCACTCAGGCGCACGCGGTAAAGCAGGCGGGATTAAAGTTTGTAAAACATTTGATGAAGTTAGCGACGCAACCGAAGCATTACTCGACAAAGTGTTAGTGACGCATCAAACAGGCGCGGTAGGAAAATTGTGTAACAAAGTGTATGTTGAAGCAGGAAGCGCGATTGCCAAAGAATTGTATTTTTGCTTACTCGTTGACCGTTCATCAGAACGTATTGTCATGGTCGGTTCAGCGCAGGGCGGTATGGAAATCGAAGAACTTGCTGAAACAAATCCTGATGCAATTCGTAAAATTTACATCGAACCAGCGGTTGGTTTGCAAGAGTATCAAGCGCGTGAAATGGCGTTTGAACTCGGTTTAGGCGTAGATGCGACTTTGCTTAATCAAGGCGTGAAAACCATTAAAGGTTGCTATCGTGCGTTGCGTGATTTAGATGCCAATATGCTCGAAATTAACCCGCTCGTGATTACCCAAGAAAATGACTTAATCGCGCTCGATGCAAAAATGGGCTTTGATGAAAACGCGCTATTCCGTCAACACAAAGTCGCCGAATTACGCGACAAAACCCAAGAAGACCCACGCGAAACCGCCGCAGGTGATAGAGGTTTAAGTTACGTTGGTTTGGATGGTGACATCGGTTGCATGATTAACGGTGCAGGTTTAGCGATGGCAACCATGGACATGATTAAACTCGCTGGTGGCGAACCTGCGAATTTCTTGGACGTTGGTGGTGGCGCGTCGGCTGAACGCACTGAACAAGCGTTCCGTTTAGTTTTAGCCGATGCCAACGTCAAAGCAATGCTGGTCAACATTTTCGCAGGGATTAACCGTTGCGATTGGATTGCACAAGGCGTTGTTCAAGCGGTGAAAAATATCGATATGAAAGTGCCGCTCGTGGTGCGTTTATCAGGTACGAATGTAGAAGAAGGTCGCAAAATCATTGCAGAAAGCGGCTTGCCAATTATTACCGCTGAAACCTTAGCTGAAGCGGCAGAAAAAGCCGTTGCCGCCCGTAATCAAGTTGTTGCAAATCAAGGAGCATAAACACATGGCAATCTTTATTAACGAAACCACAAAAATTATCGTTCAAGGTTTTACGGGCAAAATCGGCACGTTCCACGCGCAAGACATGATTAACTACGGTTCAAACGTGGTT
>DALYHZ010000248.1:0-3440 GCA_031970635.1 Methylococcaceae bacterium
ATATGCGTCAACATGCCAATCATAAACATGCAAATCCTGCAAAATGGGTGACGATGGATATTGAATGCGACGCGGGTTGTGGCGTTGTGCCATTCAAATACAAAGACCAAAATTTTGTCAATGCGTTGCAATGGGCGATCGGGCTGGAAACGTTTTTACTCGTGGATGATCCATGGCGAATTTTCTTAACCACTGACCATCCAAACGGTGCGCCATTTACCAGTTATCCACATTTAATTCGTTTATTGATGGATAGAACGTTTAGAAATGACGTGCTTGCAACGATTCACCCTGAAGCGCAAAAAATGACCACGTTAGCATCGATTGAACGTGAATACACGTTACAAGAAATTGCGATTATGACGCGGGCAGGGGCGGCAAAATTGATTGGCTTGCAAAATCGTGGTGGTTTGAGCGCAGGAAATTGGGCAGATATTACAGTTTATACCGACGATGTAGACCGTCAAAAAATGTTTGAAAAACCGGATTATGTTTTCAAAGATGGTGAACTCGTGGTTGTCGATGGCAAAGTGGTTCACTCGAAATGGGGAACGACACACGTTGTTAAACCTGACTTTGATAAATCTATCGAAAAAGATTTAAAAATCTACTTTGACAAATATCTCACGATGAAACTCGATAACTTCAAAATCAGCGACGACGAAATTACTGAAGATGGTCGCGGTAGTATTACAGTTCATGATTTGAACGTTGCGGCGTAATTTTTTTAAAACGGCGTATCGATTCTATTGATGCGCCATAAAAAACCAATCCCCTAAAACCAAAAAACCCAGCAAAAGTGCTGGGTTTTCTGAAAGCTCTAACAGCTAAAAATTTAAGCCAGTCTTATAAAGAAACTGAGCTAGAAACTTTTTGTTTTGTACCGTCTTGGTCATCGATGCAACCTGTCAAACCAACAATCATTAACGCTAAAGCTAATACAGACATTACTTTTTTCATTTTTGAAATCCTCCAAGTTGTTTTTAATTATTGTTGCGCTAATTTCTAAGCACGGCGCAATTTATATCATGACTATTCTGCCAATGCAATAATAAAAAAATTGAAAAATTGTGACCGAATTACAAGTTGTTGATGTCATCAGGCAGCTCAATTTGAATTGCTTTATCGTGCCAACGTGCCGCACCAATGATTGCCCAGTTTCCCGCCATATTTTGATGCAACAAATCATCTTCCCACTCATTAGGTGCGCGAGTTTTTTTCATCTGAATATGAAAAATCGTTTTATTCAAATCAAGCCCTAAATTTCGTCCGTAAAACGCGGTTACTTTCATGATGAACTTTTGCAAGCGGTGATTGTTGATATTCGGTGTAACGGCAATATTTGCCCACATTGAATGCACTCGCCCCCAATTTGGCGCAAGTAATCGCCCTTGTTCATTTACAAACGGCAACCATTGCTCTTGTCCATTTTCATCAGTGTAAGTAATTGCCAAAATATGGTCGTAACCTGAAAAATGGTCATGCAAATACAGCGCGTGCGGCACAATACCGACAAACGTGGTTGACCACAAAACAAGTGCGTTACTGGCTTGTGCCAACGGTGAAAGCAAAGGATTGTGCAAATTCAAACGGTAAATCAGCCCATAATGAATGGTGCTATTCAATTGCAACAACAAAAGCAACGTCAAAATCTTGATAAATTTTCGCGTGAAGGCTTTGGGTTTTCGCGTCGCAGCTTGTTCAAATAAACGCGCATACCAAGTGTTATTTTCCAAAGGCGTTGTTACAAGACACGTTTCATTGCAATTTACACGCACGCGATTGTCTGCGATTGCACGGTATTTTTTGACCGCCAAGCCATGAATCAGCGGTAAAGATAACAACACACCGATAAACGCTAAATAACCGGTATGTTTAAAAATCTGTTCATAAGTATGAACGCCCGAATAAATCCGACCATGACTATCCGTCGCATACAAATCCTTTAACAAAAGTTCCTGTTTAATAACGGCAACGGCTGGATAATGCGCGGCATATTCTTGCGCGTTTTTAAAATCAATTCGGCGCAAAATGTCAAAGTGATTCAAAATCAAAACTGTGCGGTTACACAAAGGACATTGCTGGTCAAAAAATACGGTCAATGTTGGCTGTTTTGAAACGAAAAAATGACCAATCGCTCGCCACCAACTAAACGGAATCATCAACAAATAAAAACTTAACATTCCCAAACCAAATGGGTAAATGTTAAACGATAACGTAATGCCTAAATGCAATCCTAAGCCAATAAACAAATACACAATTCGTGCGTAACGTTGCCAAAAGAAAAACACAAATGTGAATTGAAAAACCAAAATGGTGTAACCGAGTAAATTTTGTATCCATTTTTGATCAAGCAAAGGTGACATATCTAACGCCGAAACATAATAAGGCTGTGTCGCTGGCAACCATGTGCCTAAACCATTGCGCCAATGCTCGGCAAACATTTTATGAACCACTGAATCGAAATATAAAAAACCTAAGCAAATCGCCACTGGCAGATAATAGGCAAGTACCGAAACCGTCGGTTTCGAATATTCGCTGTAATGTTTAAACGGTGTACTGAGTTTGTAGCGCAAATTATCAAGCGAAAAGGCTTTATCTGCGGGTAGAAATAATAAGAAAAATCCCGCTCCAATCATAAACGTATCAAACCCACCATCAAAATCGCGTTGCATCGGTGTGAAATTGACGAACACAATCCAAAATAGGTAATTGCATAACATAACCGTTTGATAACGATAACCCAGCGTTACGCACGTTGCGACAATTGCCCAAAATCCCAAAAACGCAGGAATCATAGGAAATTCAACGTCCAAATAGGGAATTGGGTCGAAAATGAGATGATTAAAATACAGTAAAAAAAAGATTTCTTGCAGTGTGATTAAGCCATAAAACAAACGAAATAAACCTAATCCTGTTGCAGGCACTTGTTTATTCAGTAACGTGGTAATTTTAGTGGAAAGATAAGCGTACATGGCAAACCCGTTGAAATATTAAAATTCTAGCCATAAAAAAAGGTCGCAACAGCGTGTGTTGCGACCTTTTTGCTAAAGACGGAAGTCTATTGCTTATTTTTCATCTTCTGGGTGTGGAGCAAAAACCCATTTCACGAAGAAGTAACCTGCTGCGACCACTGCTACACCAATTGTTGCACCCATTGGGGTTTTCAACATTTCAGTAACGTCTAAAATTGCACCCATTGCATTCTCCTATAATTTTTTTGTTTTAAAAATACGCTAAAGCTAGCATAAACGGAGTGGTCATAATACTTTAGAATCCGTGAAAGTCAAGGCTTGTCGCTCATCTTAAGTGACATTAACACGCTAAAAATTAAAGACACATATTCAATGGTGATATAATTGAAACCGCTACATTTGCATAGTTTAAATATCAACAGGGGTGGTAAAAAATGAGAATAACAAATTACGTTAAATACTTAC
>DALYHZ010000249.1:0-3387 GCA_031970635.1 Methylococcaceae bacterium
CCAATCGAAAGTAATAACCCCATGCTCGCCATGCCTTGATGATTTGTAAATGACAAACTTGAAAAACTACACAACGTGGTAATCGAACTGAAAATAATCCCGCGCGTCGTACTGCTGTGCAACAAGTTTTCGTCTTCATTTTTATTAAAATGCAGACGGTGCATAATCAAAATACTGCTATCAATCCCCATTCCAAGTAATAACGGCAACGCAATCACGTTAGCGAAATTAAACGGATTGTCGAGCAAGACATTCGTTGCACCGGTAAGTAATGCCGCTAATATCAAAGGGGCAATCACAATCGCCATGTGACTAAAACGACGATAAATCGCCCAAAGCAATAACGTAATCGCACTAAACGCGCCACCAAAGGCTTGCACAAAGGCTTTCACCACCGCATCGCCGCCGGCTTCATTGGCAATCGGCAAACCCGACACCGCATCATCCACGCTTTTAAGTTGTGCGACAAATTCTTTCATGTTTTCTTCGACATTCTGGTCTTTTGCCGGCGTAATTAACACTTTATACAAACCGTCTTTACTGACCCAATGTGAACGTAACTCGTCAGGAATATCATTTAACGCAAACGCTGTCGCACTTAAACTGGTTCGCAAACGCTCTAGCGTATATGGCAAAAGTCCTAACATATTTTTTTCTAATTGCGCGTAAACGGCAGGCTCATCGGTATGACTGTGCAAAAAAATTTCAACGTGGCTTTGCAATTTTTGCAAGGTGTCTAACGGTGCATTTTGTGTATTTTCAGCGATGGCGCGTTTTAACTGTTCATTAAATTTTACCAACGCATCATGTTGTTGATGATTTTCGGGCAACGAAACATTGAAATTTTCCAATTGATTACCAAGCATCAAATTTAAATCTTCGATAATGGCTAATTTTTCGTCCTGATTTTCAGCCACAAAACTGCTCAAGGTAACGGCTTCATGAACAGCGGGTAAGGCTTTCATTTTAGCGGCAAGCGCATTCGCTTCCTCTAAATTATTCGCTAATCCGGTTACTGCAAACGGTGATTCATCTTTGGCTTTTAACAATTCTTTAATGGTTGAAACGGATTCACTTTGCGGGTCGCGCAAGTTAATCGGATTGGCATCAAAGCGTAATTCCATCAAAACGCCACATGCGCCAATCGCTAACAAAATCGACAGCACGCGAATGACTTTTGAGTAATGAAAAGGAAAAGTCACGATGAATTGTGGCGCAAAAGCTGATTTTATCGGTTTAGGATGATTGACTGGCAAAATGCAAAACAGGGCAGGTAAAACCGTCAATGAGATAATCAAACCGATAAAAATCCCGCCGCCTGAAATAATCCCTAATTCAGAAACCCCCGAATAATCGGTTGGAATAAAGGCTAAAACGCCAAGTGCTGTCGTCAGCGCACACAAAAATAATGATGAGCCTACGCCTTTCATGCTGTGGTGAATGGCATCGATGTTTGAGTAACCACGTGCTTTCCGTTCGCGGTAATACAAACAAATATGCACCGCATAATCGACACCTAAACCAATATACAAACTGGCAAAGGCAATCGAAATTACGTTTAAATGTCCCACAGTAATCGCGGCAAAACCGGCTGTTAAAATCAGCCCCATGATTAACACGATGTAAGTAATCACGAGCAAACGCAGTGAATGAAAACCGACCCATTGCACCACAAAAACCAAGATTAACGACGCAATCCCCGCCCATTCTGCGCCATTACTGACACTTTCAAGCTCTTCATGTTCTAACGCCGCTTCGCCGGTAATACGAACGCGCACGGCGGTATTTTCTTGCATGATTTTTTGCGCCGCCTCACGCGCGGCGGCTTGTGATTCGTCTGCTGGTAACATTTCATCAAAATGCAATTTCGGTTTTGCCACTACTAATACGCGATTGGCATCTTGAGAAAGTTTGTTATTGGCTAGTAAATTTTGCCACGATAATGCCGCTGATTTGCCATCTAATTGCGCGTTAATGGTATTGTCCACGGCAAGTAATAATGGATTTAAATCCATTGGCAACGCATTTTGTTTTTCGCTTAAGGCTTGTTCAATAATGTCAAATAGACCGTCGAGCGAATAATTTTGCGCCAAATGCCCAATAAACGGTTGTGCATCGGTGAGTTGTTTGGCAACGGTTTCTAAATCAGACGGTTCTAAATACAACAAGGCTTGCTGGCGAAAAAAAGCGTTATCTGTCGGAATATAAACCGAATCAAAACGCTCCGTTTGTGAGTGAATTAAATCGACTAATTTCGTCGCGCTTTGCGTGGCTTCTTCGGGCGAATTCGCATCGACAACAAATAGCGTGGTATAAGCATCTTGTGGAAAAGCGGTATCAATGCGTCGTTGATTTTGCTGAAAAGGCAAATCCGGCGAAAGCATTTCGGCGGTATTCGTATTAACAGTTAAATGTTCATAAACGTAATAACTGGTGCCAGCGCAAAGTAACACCGCGAATAAAACGATAACCCAAGGAAAATGAACAATTTGCTTTTCGCACCAACGGCTTAGGCGCGAGGAAAAACGAGTGGTGTGAGTCATTAAAATAACGTGCAATCAAAGTGAAGAAAGACAGCCCGCAATTATATCAGGCAGACGCAGATTTAAAGGCAATGACTTGCGGTAATTGTTTGGCAACGTTTGAAAGTGTGTTTTTAGCGAGTTGAAAATATTGCCCTAATTGAATTAAGTGCGGCAATTCTTTCGGATTAAAAACGAGTGAGGCAATGATTTTTGTGATTTCGACTTCGCCGTTTTCGTTCAAGGCTTTTGAGACGGCAAGTGGTAAATCCATACTTGCAGGGTCGGCAATAGCACGAATTGCTAAAAAGGGCAGGGCATAATGTTGAGCGACTTGAGCAATTGCGCCACTTTCCATATCTAAAGCAATCGCACCGGTTTTTGTGTGCAAGTCTTGCTTGGCTTGCGCGGTTGAAATGAGTGTATCACTGGCACACACTGCACCCTTATACGCCGCAACATTTGAACCTAGAACTTTTCGCGCATGTTGATGCCATGCCGCATTAACAGGTGTTTCTACCCCATCGCTTCCCATCAAACGGTCGGCTAAAACCAAATCGCCCATTTTTAAATCCGGACTTAACGCTGCCGCACAGCCCCAACTCATCAATTGGGTCGCACCTCTTGAAACCAACAACTCGGCGGCTTTTCGCGCATTTTCAGCGCCCGCTCCCGAATACATTAAAATAATATCGTCGGTAATAAAGATGAATTTACCTCGCCGCATGCCGCGTTCCCACAGTCCATTTGGCAAGGTTTTTAAGGTACTTAATTCTTCAGAAAGGGCAACGATAATTCCGGTAATCACTCTATTTCAACTCATTACGATAGCGAGCTAATGCCCACAAAGAGAAAAATTTATCGT
>DALYHZ010000250.1:0-3356 GCA_031970635.1 Methylococcaceae bacterium
TGTCATTGTCCAATACGCTTTCATCGAGGAGTGCGTTAAGTGCTGCATGGCAAGAAGCTAAATTATCAATTTGTCCGTTGGCGAAAAATTCTTGATTTGCCCCCCAGAAACTGCCTTTTTGTGTATCGTAAATATTCAAATCCCACGCTAGAACTTTTTCGGCATTAGGCAATTGTGATTGTAACAACGTTAAAAAAGGCGAAAGGGGTAATTGTTCAGAAACATTTGCCAGAATTAAACCCAATTCATTTTGTTTTTGGAATTTCAAACCGTCTTCGTTTACGCCACGATTGAGATGAATCGCCAAATTCGGCAAACGTAATAATGCTTGTGAAAAATGGACTAAATCGTGCGCCAATTTGCCGTCAGTGGTTTGATAACTCACTCGACCAGCAAGACTTAAATCACGGTCGCTAAAGGTTGCCAAAATTGCCCCGCCATACGTTTCAACATTTAAACGTTTAAGACCGGCAGTTGTCGTGGTG
Source organism: Methylococcaceae bacterium (assembly GCA_031970635.1). Taxonomy (GTDB): domain Bacteria; phylum Pseudomonadota; class Gammaproteobacteria; order Methylococcales; family Methylomonadaceae; genus UBA10906. The sequence goes on from DALYHZ010000250.1 coordinate 486, forward strand.
GGATTAGGTTTTACGCGCAAACTGGGCGAATCGGTGTGTGCACCGATGATTTTAAAACCACTTTCAGCAACCGCTTTTTTACCATGAACAAAAATGACAATCGACGAATCACCACGCACAACGTAATAACGTCCGCCATTTTCTAATTCCCACGTTTCAGTTTCATCTAAACGTTGAAATTGAAAGGCGGCTAATTGCGCTTCAATAGTTTTAACAACATGCCATGGGCTTGGGCTGTTGTCGATGAAATCGAGTAAATTTTGGACTGTTTGTTGAGCATTCATGAGCGTTCTTTTAAAATTAAGGAAGCGGAATTGACACAATAACGCAAGCCCGTCGGTTGCGGACCATCGGTAAAAACGTGACCTAAATGCGCGTCGCATTTTTGGCAAACAATTTCAACGCGACGCATGCCATGTGAGTTGTCGGGATTTTCAGCAACACGATTTTCTAACGCTTGCCAAAAACTTGGCCAGCCCGAACCGGAATTGTATTTTGTTTGTGAATCGAAAAGTGGCGCGTCGCAGCAGATGCAATGGTAAATGCCGTCTTGTTTACAATCGACATATTTACCAGTAAAAGGTGGTTCAGTGGCTTTGAGGCGGCAAATATTGAATTGTTCGGGAGTAAGAAGGGAATTTTGACTCATGTTGAAAAACACATTTCGTGATGTAAAACGCGGATTTTAGCATCCCAAATATGTCATCAATAAGTTCTTTTGAAAATTGAATAAATTCAGGCGGATAAATTCATGTGTGAAAAGGCAAATGGTATTTAAAAGATTACGCATTAAATACAAAAGCAGTTATACATTGTCATGAAACGATGTATTAAAGCGTTTTTCGTGTTTTTTTTTGAAAATTTTATTTGTCGAATTTAATGCGTATTGTGATGATTTGAAGAAATTTATTTGCCTAAAACATCGATGCGAGTTGTTTGTGCCAATTTGTCAACTTGAGCAATTAACTCTTGAGGAACATTTAATTCAATCAGTGTTGCTACCAAATTTTCCATTACGGCATCAAAATGACTATCATCCAACCCCATTTTGACTAATTTTGCATGACCTGTACGTAAATCTTGACCGCTATAATTGTTAGGTCCTCCGAATGCCATGGTTAAAAAGGCTTTTTGTTTTACAGCTTGTTGTTCCATGTCGACATTATCAAAAAAACGGTTAATGCGGTAATCGCCTAATACTTTACGATAAAAAATATCAACTGCTGCATTTACTGCAGCTTCACCACCGAGTTGCTCAAATAAGGTTAAATTTGTTGTGTTATCGCTCATTGCCCTCTCCTTACAATTGTTATTATTAAAACGAGCTTATTGCTCGGGAAACAGTTTATAGCAACAAGAATACTTATACAATACAATCCTTTCATAAGGTAGGATTTTAATAAATTAGAAAAATATTTGCTAATTTAAACCATTGATAAATTAGGTTATTAGATAACCTAATTTGTAGAACTTTAAATTTTTGATTTTAAATAAGGCGAACCATATTTGTGTACAATCGCGTTAATTACGAAAAAATAAAATTTGTTGAGGCTATGTTAAAAAAATATTTTGTTTGGGGATTGCTATCAATTGTAGCGGCGTTAATTGTCGTTATCACAAAATGGTTTCCCATTCTTGAACAACACGCACGCGCCAATCCGCCGAAGACGGTTTTTAGTCAGGCGGATAATGCCAATATTGAAAAACCATGTTCGAATGATCATGTTGAATGGCGCAATGCCCAAGAAATCGAAGGCGTAACGCTTACTGCCTCTCCCGCTTGTGAACCGGATAATCCATACACGATTGCTACCTCTGTGAAAGGCACGAATAACGTTTCTATGATGACGTTAATGCAAAGTCATCTCGCGCAAGATGCCGTTATCATGGGGGACGATTTAGATAAGGATGGTGATCCGGATGTGGTTCATATTAAATTGGAAGTGGTTGAGCTGAATGGATTTAGTCCTGACGGCGATTTTCTAATGAACACTTATGATATTGCGCCCGGTTTGCAACCGTCGTTATGGGTGTTTGCACCGAAAATGCAGGGCATGGCAGTAAAAAATTCTAATTCGCGTGTCGCGCATCCATTATTGCGCGCGCCATCACCGGTGATTCGTGTTGAGCAAGGCGATAAAGTATTTATTACTTTAGAAAATACCCATTATTTACCACACACAATTCATTTGCACGGTGTTGACCATCCGTGGTTGACTGCTACGGGTCATGATAACGATGGCATGGAAGAACATGCTATTTTCCCTGGAAAACAACACACTTACGAAATTCAACCGCGCCACGCTGGCACAATGCTTTATCACTGTCATGTTCAAACGGCTCAACATTTTATGATGGGGTTAAATGGCATGATTATCGTGGAAGAAAATGCGCCGAATAATTGGGTGCAAACCTTTAATATCGGAGCAGGGCAGGTACGTCATCCAGCGGTAGCTGTAAAAAAGATGTATGACCAAGAATATGATTTGCATTATCAATCATTAGATAAAGAATTAGCGATGATTCCGCAACAAGCTAACGACCCTCGTTTAGTCAGTCAAAAAATAAGTCGTGAATACAATATGACGACTTCACATGAAAATTATTTTTTACTTAATGGACATTCATTTCCTTACACTTTGCGCGATGCGATGATTATTGCTGGCGAAAATGAACGAATTAAATTACACATTGCTAATTTACAACGTTCTACCATAGCCGTGCATTTTCATGGACATAAAGCCACTGTGATGGCTTATGACGGTGTCGATGCGCCTGCAGGTTTGCAATTAACGCGTGATGTTTTTGATATTGCCCCCGCACAACGTCTAGATTTATCACTTAAAACAAAAAACGATGGTTTAAATAGTT
>DALYHZ010000251.1:0-3332 GCA_031970635.1 Methylococcaceae bacterium
CACGTCCCATTGATAAGGCGGCATCTCGAATGTGCCTTGCACTCATTCCATCTAAACGAATATCAACCGCTCGTCCTTGCATATGCAAACTGTTACGCGCTACGCCATCGCTGTGACGACGTAAATTTGCATTGGTTTCTGGTGAACGATAACCGGAGATAATGTTGAATGGACGACTCACACCTAAACGTAATTTCAAATCGTAAAGCTGATCAAGTAACGCTGGGTCAATTGGATGAATATCACCAGTGTGATAATCTCGCAAAATATAGTCGATTTCTTGCAACGCATCTTCAATATACAAACCGCGTTCAAAATACGTTAAACGCAAGCGATCACCGGTATGTGGATTTTGCAACGCAATCATTTTTGATGGAATTTTTCTCGCAAAAAATTGTCGTTCTTCGCGTGTATCCAGAACTAATGCGTCATCACGGTACAATCGACTACGTTGGGGCTTGTGTACAGCGAGTTCAATACGAGTGTGTTTTGAATGATGACCATGATGTCGGCTTTGTGAATGATGCGCGGCAAGTTGCTCATGGACGTGATGGCTTTTTTTCGCCAATCGACTTGAAATGACACTTTTAACTTTTTGTTGATGTTTGGTAGTTGCAACATGTGTTGCTTTACCGCTATTTCGATGTGTAACCTTATGCATAGCAAAATGTTTTGCACGCGCACTCACCATTTCTGTTCCTGCTAAAAAAAGCAGTGAACCGCAAGCGATATTTTTTAAAAATTTGCGTCGTGATGTTAATAAAATTTCATCTTTAGACGTTAGTTTTCTTAGAATTGGGCTTTGCATGATTGTTCTTAAAAAAGTAATGCTAATGGTTTCATTGTCGGGACGTAATCTTAAATACGCCTTAAATTTATGGGTTAATAATAGCGACTAAAACCACGATTGCAAGTCATGACAAGACCTACCATGACTTGCAATATCAAGAATTAACTTAAGGTTTAAAGGCTAACTTACCTTGTTCTTTAAAGTTTTCTAAGTCATAAACGTTAAGCTGATTGTTTGACAACGTGTACAAATTTGTATCGATTCGCAGAATTCTATCGACAAAATAATCCTGATAACTGTAACTGCCGTTGTAATAAACCGTCACATTTGTCGCGGGAAGTTGTGATAAAACAACTTTCTGTACAAAACCATTTTCAGGTGTGACTTCATAAATATACGCCCCTTGCGAAACTGATTGCCCATAATTCCAAGGTTGAGTGCTATCAAAACCTTTTGGTAATTGATATACCTCAATAGGAAAACCAAATAAATGTTTCTCAGCATCCCAATATAACGCTTTATGGTCATAAAGTAGCGGCGAATTTGTACCTCTGTCGCCAATGGTGATGCTGTACATCTCTTTTGGGTTTTTCATGTCTGAAATATCAAACAATGCCATTTTTAAACCTTGGTAAAATGCCGAGCCACCAGTCCAAGATTGGTCGGAATTAGGTTTATCAGAGTTGTAAATTACTGCATTTTTACCAAAGCCAATCAAATGATTTTCATCATACGGATGCAGATAATTACTGTAACCAGGTATTTTTAATTCGCCTGCCACAACAGGATTTTCTGGTTTGGACAAATCAATGGCAAATAAGGGGTCAGTTAATTTGAATGTCACAATAAAGCAACGATCGCCCATAAATCGAGTTGAATAAATTTGTTCACCTTGCGCTAAATTTTCAAGTTTACCAACGGTTTGCATATTTTTATCTAATACAAACAATGAACTGTGCGATTGATTGGTATCGCTGTACCAACTTTGCGTTGTCGTCGCAATACGGAAATAATCTCCATTTTCATCCATTGAAAATTGATTTAATGCGGTGCCTTCAACTTCACCTGCGGCGGTAAACGTGACAGCCCCTTTATCAATGCCAAATTTATAAATTTGCGTAGTGATATTATTTTGAGTTGGCACAACATCACTGTTGCCACCAAAATTATATTTTGAAGCGGATAAATAGAGATTTTGCAACGACGAATAAACTAATTCACCTGAACCTAAATAACCTTTTGTTGTAATTGGTTTATCTGGTTGTCCCAAATCCAAACTCGCAACGATAACGTAATCGGGTTCGATAAAATCAGGAAAATAAGATAAATCTGTCACTGCCATCGTGCGTGTCGTAGTTCTTCCCGCTTTAGTCTCAACGATACTTGGCAACATATCGACAGGTTTAATAACGTTCGTACCAACATCGCCATACATATAATAACGAGGATAAGTACGCGAGATAAAATACAAACTGTCACCAATACGCCGTGAATCTAAATAATCACCATCAATGGCAACATCTCGAATTTTTTTAGGATGGGCATGATCGCTGACATCATAAACCAATGCACGCGTTTGCGAATAACCGCCCCACCAACAACAATAAGTCGGCATCATTTTTAACGCTGTGACGGGCTGAGCTAAATTTTGCCATGCAGACCCTAATACAACCAATTTGCCATTTTGAATATAAATGCCTGATGGATTGAAATTACTGTCAGGAAAATCGATGTCTGCAGTCTGCGTAAGTTCAACGACTGGAAAACCTTTCACTACGCGAATTTTTCCACCATGAATTTGATAAATATAACCATCATCGCCCACTTTCACGATGTCACTTTCATCGACACCTGCGACTTGAGTATTTGTATCAGAATGTGTCGTGACAGGCATCGTTGTGGGAGCTGTTGCTGAACTTACTTTACTCGTATCAGCCATCGGTACTGGAGATGTATCCTCAGGCATTGCCATACCACTGTAAACCGAATAATTGGAAAAACGATTGGTTTTATGCTTCATGAGCAAATTTGCTAAGACTAATCGTGATGTCACTTTTTGTGGTGCGAGTGCAATTGTAGAGGTTGTCGCTGCATCAACACGTTGAATAACACCTGTAAATAATAGACTGCTTGCCAACAACACCACGCCTTTGTTTTGATGATTTAGCATGATAGTTTCCTCACAAAAAATAAAAAAATTACAAATACCAATCCCCGTGTAGCACTTTACCCTTTTCAAAACTATTAGAAAAGCCCAAAAGTAAGGTTGTTTTAACTGGCGTTACACTTTTACAATGGCAACCTTTCACTATCATGCACAAGGAAATTAGGATTTAAAAATGTTAAGAATTGGTCAAGGTTATGACGTACATCGTTTTAAAGAGGGAGGCGATGTTATTTTAGGTGGCGTAAAAATCCCGTACGAGCGAGGATTAGAAGCGCATTCGGATGGTGACGTCGTATTGCATGCGTTATGTGATGCCCTTTTAGGTGCGATTGCGATGGGCGATATTGGTAAACATTTTCCAGATACCGATCCCAC
>DALYHZ010000252.1:0-3331 GCA_031970635.1 Methylococcaceae bacterium
ATACTTCTTTGTAATTATTTTTAAAGGTTTCTTTAATGGGCGATTCTGAAACATGACCTGCTTCTTGTGCTTCGATAAAAACCGGACTTTCGTTTAATTTTGTCCGAATATACAGCCCGACGACACCGATAAAAAAACCTAAAATAAACGGAATTCGCCAACCGTATGTATCAAAATTTTCTGGACTCATTACCTCAGCTAATATTGCTGAAATCATTGTTCCGAAAAATAAACCCATTAACATACTAATCATTGACAAACTGCCGACACGGTTTTTATTCGCTGGTTTTGCGTGTTCGACCAAATACACAATGGAGCCACCAAATTCACCGCCAATAGCAACACCTTGAATTAAACGAATAAGGGTTAATAAAATTGGCGCGTAAATCCCAATATCAGAATAAGTCGGCAATAAACCAATACACGCGGTAGGAATTGCCATCATTAGAATCGACAATGACAGCGCGTTTTTGCGTCCGTATTTATCACCGATGTAACCAAACATCATCGCGCCAAGCGGACGCATTAAAAAACCAATAGCGAAAATACCAAACGTGGCAATTAACGCAACGGCATCATTGCCAGAAGGAAAAAAATGTTTACTGATTAACGCGGTAAATGTGCCGTAAAGTGCGTAGTCGTACCATTCTAAGCCGTTGCCGAGCATCGTAGATGCAACGACTTTTTTCATTTGAGACATAACAAATCCTAAGAGTTTTAAACGATGCGGCAAATTATAGCGGATTGTACAAAAAAGATGATGCTATTGACGTTAAGACGGATGACAGAATAAAAACCGCCAATGGAGTTTAACCGCCTGTCATATTCATATAACGCAAAATAACCGGTTGTTCGTGCATAGCAAATTCATGTTTTTCGGGTTTGATTTGCATGGCATCAATAATGACCATTTTTAATTTTTCAGAACTGTAATTAGGTGAGCGCAAAATTTCTTTTAAATCAACAGAATGTTCATTTCCCAAACACAATAATAAACGACCTTCGACGGTTAAACGCACGCGGTTACAAGTGCTACAAAAATTATGGCTGTGTGGCGAAATAAATCCGACGTGCGTTTGCGTATTGGGAATTTTAAAATAATCAGAAGGTCCACCAGTTTTATTTGTGCTTTGAATCAGCGTAAAACGTTTTGCTAAGTCAGCGCGAATTTCATCACTCGAATAATACGCCTCGGCGCGATTATGCGAATCAATAAATCCTAATGGCATTTCCTCAATAAAACTAATATCAAGTTCGTTATTTATCGCAAACTGCACTAAGTCACACACTTCGTCATGATTTCGATTTTTCAAAATCACGGCGTTTAGTTTAATTCGTTCAAAACCGACGGTTTTTGCAGCTTGAATGCCGTTTAAAACTTGTTGCAAATTGCCAGTGCGTGTTAATTGTTTAAATTTTTCAGCATCGAGCGTGTCTAAACTGATATTGAGCCGCTTCACATTTGCCGCTTTTAAAATCGGGGCGGCAGTAACGAGTTGCGAACCATTTGTGGTTAAAACTAATTCCCGTAAGCCTTCTAATGCGCCGATTTGTTGAAATAATTCTAACGCACCTTTACGCACTAACGGTTCACCACCGGTGATACGGATTTTTTTTACACCCAGTTCTACGAACGTTTTGGCAAGCGTATAAATTTCTTCAAGGCTTAAAATTTGATTGCGCGGCAAAAACGTCATGTCTTCTGCCATGCAATACACACAGCGAAAATCACAACGGTCTGTAATGGAAATGCGTAAATAATCGACGGTGCGACCAAAGCGGTCAGTGAGTTTTAAATTATGGGGGTGGTCGGGCATTTTAAAAATCAAAAATCCTAAAGTTAAATGTCGCGCCCACTTGTTACGATGGGAGCGACAAACGTTTTACTCAACAGAAAACTCGCGTATTTGTTGTTAGTTTGATAGTGAATGGGTGAATTGTATGCCATTCATGCGTTTATAAAAATAGATTATATTTTTGATGTTGAATCAAAATTGGGCAAAGTATCTGAAAATGTAGGAATGTAAACAAGTTGGTTTTCATCTTACAATTCAAATTAAATTTATTTTTCTTGTTTTTATTCCTCGAACGAGAGATTATAATCGGAAAGCCATGGGAGGAAAATCATGTTACAAGCTAAAATTATCTCAGATACTCAAAATGTAAAAAATACACTTTCGTTATATGGCATAGAAGAGCGTCATCTCACGGAAATCGGATTGCGTGGTTATGCCGCTAGAAATAATGCTACAGAAAATGACCCTCCCAGCACGGCAGGAAATAATGCGTATTCTGCAATAGTACGAGCAATTAGAGAGATTTTTCTCCCTCGGGGTTGGGAAAAACTCAATAAACATAATCTTTGTTTCACTATCAACCCTGAAACTAAAATTGCAATAGTTGTTTCAAGTGGTAATCAATATGTAGGCATTATAGACAATTGTGATCCTGAAACAAAAAATCGAAAAGGGGAACAAACTGAAATTTACATTAGGGATAATTTGAATAATTTGGATATTTTCGATTCGGAAAATGAGCTTCAGCAGAAGGTGAATTTTCAAAAAGATATTTTCCCTAAATTTAAAACCTTTATATTTTTGTATTGTTACGATTTAGATAAAGGTGAAATGAGATTGGAACTTTCGTTACCTAGACAGATGGATAATAAAGGGAAAGTTAATAGATGGCTTGAACGCATAATACTTGAGCCAACTTCGCTTAATGCAGAACCTACTTTCCTAAGAAAAGAAACTGAATTATCCAATGATTTTCAACATATTGATATTCCAATAAAACGTCGTCAACAATGAACACAGAATTAAACTTTAATTCTAGAAGATTAGAATTAGCCAGACAAAGGCGATCTTTAACTAAAAAAGCATTAGCGGAAGCTATTGGCATGACTACCAGAACAGTTTCAGAATATGAAAGTGGCAGAAGTGAACCACCTGCCTTAACTTTGAAAAAAATTGTACAAGTTCTTAACTATCCAGAAGCATTCTTTTTTGGAGAGGATATTGAAAAAATTGATTGCGAGTGCGTTAGCTTTCGATCAATGAAAGCAATGAACGCTTCACAGAGAAATGCAGTATTAAGAGCGGCAGAAATAGCAGAAACATTATTTAATCCTTGGCTTGAAGCTAATTTTGAATTACCAGCTACAGATTTATGTGATTTTCGTGAAAATGAAATCGAAAGCCCAGAAATCGCAGCGCGTGTTTTACGAGAAAAATGGGGATTAGGTGAATTGCCTATAAAAAATATGATTCATTTGCTTGAAGCAAAAGGCGTTAAAGTTTTTTCTCTAGAAGAAAAAAATAAAGAAGTTGAT
>DALYHZ010000253.1:0-3326 GCA_031970635.1 Methylococcaceae bacterium
ACCGCATGATTCGATTGCTGCCTTGTCAAATTTTCAAAACGTCAAACGTCGCATGGAAGTATTAGCATCAAAAAATGGCGTGACTATTTATGACGATTTCGCACATCATCCAACAGCAATTGCAACGACATTAGATGGTTTACGGCAACATGTAGGGGGCGAAAAAATTATTGCCATCATTGAACCACGCTCTAACACTATGCGTTTGGGTGTGCATCAACATACTTTAGCCGCGTCCTTACGCGCCGCAGATTTAGCAATTATTTATCAGCCGGAATCGCAAAGCGCGTTAACGTTGGCAAGTAACACAATCGTATGTAGCAATTTGGATGAAATTGTGGCGAGATTCCGTAACGAAATCCAACACGGCAGTCATGTGGTGTTAATGAGTAATGGCAGTTTTGGCGGGCTACATCAATTATTGATCAACGAATTGGAAAAAATATGAAATCCTCGCTTATTTTTATAATCGCAAGTTTATTCGCTCTACAAAGTGTCGCCGCTGAAAAAACCACATTGCGAATTGGTGTGCAAACCTCTGGTACGTTAGATTGGGAACTTTCAGTGTTACCGGATGCGCCTGATTTTCAAATTCAAGCGCAACCCGTTGCCACGGCAGAAGCGGCAAAAATCGCATTGCAATCTGGCGCAGTTGATATGATCGTTTCAGATTTTCTATGGGTGTCACAAGCGCGAAATACTGGCGCAGAATTCACGTTTTATCCTTATTCAAATACATCTGGGGCGTTGGTTGTTCCTGCCAACAGTGCAATTCATGACGTGAAAGATTTAGCTGGAAAACGTTTAGGCATTGCCGGCGGTGAATTGGATAAAAATTGGTTGTTATTGCAAGCCGTGGGAAAAAAACAAAACGTCGATTTAAATGCCACTGTCGAAAAAACATTTGGCGCACCGCCGTTAATTAACGAACAACTCAAAAATCAACGTGTCGATGCCGTTTTAACGCATTGGCATTTTGCGGCACAATTGGAAGCGCAAGGTTATCATCAATTACTCGATGGCAAAGCGTTGCAGCAACGTTTAGGCATTCAAGAAAATGTGCCAACATTGGGTTATGTATTTAAACAATCGTGGGCAAACAATCACAAAGCCGCATTAAATGCCTTCTTTGTCGCCACATCGCAAGCTAAAAATCAATTATGCGATGAAGATGCGCTGTGGCAAAAAACAACGGTAAAAATGCAATCTGCCCCTGTTGTTTTACGTCAACGTTATTGTGATGGACGTGTAAATGCTTGGACAAATGCCAACCAACAAGCCGCTCAACAACTTTATAGCGTTTTATTCGATTTAAATTCAAAAGTGGGCAGTTCTGCAAATCTAGCTGCGGGTACATTTTGGATTGCAGAGTAAATGTTCTCAAAAGCCTTACCAACTTTATCAATCGTTGCTTTTTTAAGTTTATGGCAAGGACTCGCGTTATTTTTAAATAGTTCGTTATTGCCCTTGCCCGAAACTGTTGCATTGGTACTGTGGCAACAATGTCAATCTGGCGAATTACCTTACCATTTGGGCGTGACTTTGTTACGTCTATTGATAAGTTTTACTATCTCGATGTTGATTGGTTGTACGATTGGCATTGCGTTGGGGAGAAATGAAAAACTCAATGCCTTTTTCGATCATTGGCTCGTCATTTTTCTAAATGTGCCTGCGCTGGTGACAATTATTTTGTGTTACGTGTGGTTTGGCTTAAGCGAATCAGCGGCAATTTTAGCTGTGGTTTTAAATAAAGTGCCAAATGTCATTGTTACGTTGCGAGAAGGGACACGGGCGTTAGATAAAGATTTGCTCAATATGGCGCGATGTTACGGATTTAATCGAACAAAAATGTTGCGCCATGTGATATTGCCGCAATTACATCCCTTTTTGATGAGTGCGACGCGCTCAGGATTAGCGTTAATTTGGAAAATTATTTTAATGGTTGAATTACTCGGACGCAGCAACGGCATGGGTTATCAATTACATTTATTTTTTCAATGGTTTGATATTGCCAGTATTTTGGCATACACCGTGGCATTTGTTAGCGTGATTCAACTCCTTGAATTTGCAGTGTTAAAACCACTTGATAGTCTTGCTAAGCGGTGGCGATAAATGACAGCCGTACATATTCAAATTCACAATAAAACCCATCATGGCGCAGAAAACCCCACAATTGAAAATTTTTCGTTATCTTTAAATGCGGGTGAATTTGTGTGTTTAGTTGGGCAATCAGGATGCGGTAAAACCACTCTGTTAAATAGTATCGCAGGTTTAGACTCGCATTATTCGGGCGAAATTTGTGTCGGCAATTCTCAGCAAAATCCAAAAATCGGTTATGTATTTCAACAGCCTTGTTTATTACCATGGCGAACCGTGCGTGAAAATATTGAATTAGTGTTTTCAACACAAAATGCTGTGCCTCAATCACAAATCGATAGTTTGCTTGATTTTATGCAACTAAAAACTTATCAACATGCTTATCCAAAACAGCTTTCAGAAGGTATGCGTCGAAGAGTTTCGATTATTCGCGCATTTGCAATAAATCCTGATTTACTTTTGATGGATGAACCATTTGTATCACTCGATGCGCCAATGGCGAGAGAAGTGCGAGAATTATTGCAACAACTCTGGCATAGCCGCCCGCATACCGTGTTGTTTGTCACGCATGATTTGCGTGAAGCGATTGCCTTAGCAGACAGATTAGTTTTTCTAACCAGTCGCCCAATGCGTGTGTTACGGGAAATAAAAGTCCCAATTGCCCGAAATTTACGACATGATGAGCGTATCATTGAAGCGTTTCGTGATGAGTTGATTCACAATTATCACGACTTGCATCCGCTGTTATAAATTCCACCCAAAATAACAGGCTGTTTTGCCCCTGTGACTGCTTGTAAATTCCCTGCTTTTTGATTAAGTGTCTGTTTTGCCAGCCACGCAAAAGCAATCGCTTCAACATGGTCGGGATGTAATCCAAAATCAGCGGTTGATTGCACGGGGCACGGGGCATGTTCAGTTAACAAACGCATTAAATAAGCATTATGTACTCCGCCACCGCACACTAAAATACGCGCAGTTTCAGGGGCAACACGCTCAATGGCTTCGCAAATTGTAATAGCGGTTAGATAACATAAACTTGCTTGCACATTTTCGGGTGGATAATTTTTCAATTCGCATTGTGCTTCCAGCCATTTCAACGAAAAATAATCAACACCGGTGCTTTTAGGTGGTGGTGCATGAAAATACGGTTCTTTTTTAAGTAAGCGTACTAATTCGAAATCGATTTCTCCTGTACTTGCCCACGCTCCGTCCGCATCATAACAATCGCT
>DALYHZ010000254.1:0-3314 GCA_031970635.1 Methylococcaceae bacterium
CGTTGCCGTAGCTGAGTTTTAAAATTATAGTGATTTTTTTTAGTTTGTCAAAAAGTTTTTCAAATTATTTTTATTTATTTTTTAGTTAGATCCAGCGCATCTAATAAAATTGAGGAATTACTATTTGATTTACAAGTATTTTCACTTAAATATCGTCGCCATAATCTTGCACCATATTCGCCATGAAATAATCCCAAAACATGCCGAACCACGCTATTGAGTCGCACTTCTGACGTTAATTTTTTCTGAATATGAATATAAGGTAATAATTCGAGGATAACTTGTTCTCTCGATTTAATCGCTGCATCGTCGTTGAACAATAATCTATCCACCTCTGCTAATAAATATGGATTTTGATATACCTCACGTCCTAACATCACACCGTCAACGTGTTTTAATAATTCCATTGAATGTTCTAACGTGGTGATGCCACCGTTAATTACGATTTCAAGCTCGGGAAAATCTTTTTTTAATTGAAACACAATATCGTAGCGTAATGGCGGGACTTCTCGATTTTCTTTGGGAGACAACCCTTTTAACCAGGCTTTTCGTGCATGAACAATAAATGTGTTACAACCTGCCTGAGCGACTGTATCAATAAATTGTGTTAATTCTTCGTAAGAATCACGCTCGTCGATTCCAATGCGTGATTTGACTGTCACTGGAATTTCAACGCTTGCCTGCATCGCTGCTACACAATCACCCACCAAGTGTGGCTCTGCCATCAAACACGCGCCGAAACGCCCATTTTGTACGCGATCACTCGGACAGCCAACATTCAAATTAACTTCGTCATAGCCAGCCTCTTGTGCCATGCGCGTGCAAATGGCTAAATCACGCGGATTACTGCCGCCTAATTGTAATGCAACGGGATGTTCTTCTTGATTAAACTGTAAAAAACGTTGTGTATTACCATGAATCAATGCGCCGGTTGTGACCATTTCCGTATATAACAGTGCATTTTTAGACAGTAAGCGATGGAAATAACGACAATGTTGATCAGTCCAATCAAGCATCGGCGCAACGCAAAAACGGTGTGAGAGTTTTTCTTTGTTTATCATGGTTTAAGTTTGTTTGAATTTGTGTGAAAAAGTTTGAATTTGAAAGTTTTGGACTGATATGTAGTACAGATAGTTTTTATCTGTGAAAAACGATTTCTCAAACGCTGAGTTTAACGAGTTTTTGACCATCTATAAAGTTACAGATTTCAATTCAAAAATCTTTCACCCTTATAAAATATCAAAGGTTTTCAGTTACAATCCGAATAACATAGCCACACTGATGAATGCGATTATCTCTTGATAATTATTGTATTCAAATATGAGATTACGATGAAAATAAGAATATCTGTAATAATGCTTTCTTTTCTATTCCCACTAAATTCTTCATATGCAAAAGATGCAGAAATGGAAGAATTGCTTAGTATGAACTTAGAACAGCTCATGGATATTAATGTTTCCGTCGCCACAAAAAGTGAAAAACCATTTTTCACAACGGCCGCACCAGTGTTCATTATTAGTGCAGATGACATTCGCCGTTCTGGCTCTGCAAATATTCCTGAAGCGTTACGCATGGCACCTGGATTACAGGTTTCTCAAATTAACCCACATGATTGGGCTGTCAGTATCCGTGGTTTTAATGACCAATTCGCAAACAAATTGTTAGTCTTAGTTGATGGGCGTAGCGTTTACAGCAATTTCACCTCGGGGACATATTGGCGAGATTTACAAACTATGCCAATAGAATCTATTGAGAGAATTGAAATTATTCGCGGTCCAGGTAGTACTGTTTGGGGAGCAAATGCTGTCAATGGTGTTATCAATATCATCACTCGTTCTGCATTAACCACAAAAGATGCACAATTGACTGCTGGTGGTGGCTCGGCACAACAAGTTTTTGGACGATTTGATTACACACAAAAAATCACCGATAACGCCAGTGTACGAGGTTACGGTACTTATTCAAATGTGGCGGACGCAAAAGGACTTAGAAATTCTAAAAGCAATGGTGGCTCGGGTTGGATAAATGGCGCACGATTCGATTGGGATAACAAACACAACGACAAAGTAATGCTGGATACAAATTTTGGCGAAAATAGACTAGAAGATACGGCTGTCGTAACCACATTAAAACCACCCTATACAAACACAATGAACAGTGAACCATTTATCACTCAAAATGGACATTTATTGACTCGCTGGGAACATAAAATTAGTGAAAAAAATTCCTGGGCATTGAGTGCTTATTATGATTACAGTCGTCGTGCTGATAATATTTTGCCAATGACTCAACATACTTTTGATGTCGATTTTACCCATTATTTTTCATTGGGAAATCGCAATAATTTAACGTGGGGGACAGGCTATAAACGTATGAACAGTGCGATTACCAATACGGTTATGCTTGCTGTTAATCCAACAATCGACAGCAATGACATATACAACTTATTTGTTCAAGACGAAATTGCATTAGATGAGGATAAACGTTGGCTTTTTACATTAGGTTCAAAAGTTGAGCATTACAGTATCACACGATTTGAAGTTGAACCTAGTGGTTCTTTAAGTTGGCGCATCAATCAAGATCATACATTGTGGACAAGCGTTTCTCACGCCGTTCGCACCCCATCACGCAGTCAACGTGATATTACAGCATTGCTTTTTGATTCACTATACAACTCTGGCACAGCTCAAATTCCTGTTATGGTGCAAGGTAAGGGTAAATTAGGTATTGATGCCGAAAACGAAACAGCTTATCAAATAGGTTGGAGGGGAATCTTTAACACAGATTTAACAATGGATGCGACAGCTTTTTATGCCCGTTACAACGATATTACTAGAATAGAAACTGCAGGCGAACCTGCTATGAGCGGTAGTTTAGGATTTCCCGCGATAATTGTCCCCGTGCGTGTCGGTAATAATGAACATGCACAAACCTTTGGTGCAGAATTGAGCTTAAATTGGCAAACGACGGAATGGTGGCGAAATTACCTCAGTTATAGTTTTTTAAATGTAAATTCACAGCCTTATGCGGGACACAAACTCATTGCGCCTGATAGTGATGAAAAGACCGCACCTGAACATCAAATTTCACTCCGTACCAATTTTGATGTCACACATGACATTGATTTAGATTTATGGGGACGTTACACCGATTCGATTGTCACTAATGGTCGTGCTATTGATGGCTACTTCAATACTGATGCGCGAATTGCTTGGCGACCTGTGAAGGGGTTGGAATTATCACTTATTGGGCAAAATTTGATTCAAACTAATCATATTGAATGGCAAGGTGATTTCATAATGCCACAAACGAAT